>JABHYP010000649.1 GCA_018656855.1 Candidatus Latescibacterota bacterium
GTCTTTTACGAGACTCGGCTTTTCTAAAAGATTCCCCGGATATGCAGTTTACGTTATGATTCTTGGTGTACTTTGGTTGCTTGTATGGTCCCGTGGAGCTGTCTATAAAAACAGTGAAACTATCTGGCGTGATACGCTTTCAAAAAATCCCACTTCATGGATTGCCCTCACCAACATAGGAGCACTCCTTATTGAACGGGACGACCTTGATGAGGCCTATGCCTTCAATAGTGAAGCACTGAAGCACAAACCTGATTTTGAAGAAGCTTACTATAACCTTGGTATAATTTTTGATCGGCGCCACATGCTCGATAAAGCTATTGAGTACTACTCTGAAGCACTGCGTCTCAATCCTGGATTTTTCAAAGTCTACAATTCTCTTGCGGCCGCTCTTGAACGCCAGGGGAAATATTATGAGGCGCTCAGAAATTATTCTGAAGCTTTGCGCATCAATCCCAATTTTGCGGAAGCACACAATGGCCTGGCAATAGTACTTGCTCGCAGTGGAAAATTCGATGAAGCCCTCATGCACAATACGGAAGCACTGCGCCTTAAACCGGATTTCGCCCAGGCTCATAATAACATGGGAGCACTTTTACTTGAACAGGGCAAACTCGACGAAGCGCTGGTACACTGTACCGAAGCTCTGCACCTTAAACCTGATTTTGTTGAAGCGTATTACAATCGTGGAAAGATTCATGAACACCGTGGGGAATTTGAGGATGCGCTCAGAAACTACAATGAAGCACTGCGCCTGAAGATGGATTTTGCCGAAGCATATTTCTCTATCGGAAATATCCTTGGATATCAGAAAAGGCTCGATGAGGCTATTTCTCACTATGCTAAAGCTCTCTCCCTTATGCCGGAAAACCCGGACACACATAATAACATGGCCAGGATTTTCTATCAAAAAGGAAATATCGTCAAATCTATAGAACATTTTCGGGAAGCAGTGCGCCTTAATCCTGAACATCCGGATGCGCTCAATAATCTTGCATGGATACTGGCAACAAATGAAAACCCGGAATTACGCGATGGATTAGAAGCTGTTCGGCTTGTACGAAAATTATGTGAGTTGACAGATTACAATAATCCTCTCCTGCTGGATACACTGGCTGCGGCCTTTGCAGAGGCAGGAAATTTCAAGGAGGCAGTTAAAACCGCTAAATCCGCACTGAACATAATCGAGATTTCAGGCCAACAAGGTCTTTTCGAACCTATCGAAAAAAGGCTCCGACTCTATGAAAATAAACGTCCCTATCGTGAGACGCAGAAGTGAGTACAGTTATAATCTAAGGCTATTTCTTAACCATCAGGGGGGATTTGGATGAATGTTTGTCATCCGGCAACACTATCTGCCTGGCAAGTTTTGAAGAGAGGTTTACGAATAATGGCCCCCGCAGATTCACTGTTGAGTTTTCCGGTTCTTCTGCAAGTGTTACAATTGAAAGCACGACAAGTTCCACAGGATCGCCAATGTCCAGTTCCTCAGAAGAAGAAAAATAATCCAGAGGAGAATAATCCTCAATAATTGAAATCGGATCAACTACAATAAAATCCGGGCCGCCTTCTACAACTGACAACATACTCTTAAATGGCTCGCAGTCCTTAATATCGAAAAAAACAAAATCCGTATACTCAGTAAAACCAAGGAGGCCTTCCGTGAAATGAATAATGTCTTTTTTGCTGATGTGTTTGATACCATGTTGGGTTTTGATGCAAATACTTTCTTTAATTCCGTTCTGTGCCATAAAAGAATCTCCACCAATGTCAGTATTTTTTCAGAAAATCAATACAATTTTCATCTTGATATGAAACAAATTATTAACAAATTACAGGTTACAACCGGAATAAACCTTTTACCTCAGAAAATCTATGAGTCTGGGCTGCATAAGCTTTGCACCCACCTGGAGCGATGCCTGGAGAGCCATCAGTTCCGTCTGATAATTAATAATAGCATCTCCAGCATCTACATCTTCGGTGTCTGAGAGAAATCCGGTGAAGTTTACTTCATTATTTATCGCCCTGGTTTCCGCCGCTTCCACTCGGTTTGTTCTTGCCCCGAGAACAGCAAGCGTATTTACAATTTTTTCCGAAACATCATGAACAACATTCAGATCTTCTCTGAGAGAATCCGAATCGCCTGATTGAAGATCATCACGAATGTTTATTAAAACATCAAAAATATTATCACCTCTCTCAAAGAGGTCTTCACCATTAATGTTTGCCTTTACTGTAATCCCCTCCCCCATAACACTCATAATATCTCCGCCAGAACCATAAGTTTTTACTTCAGTTATATCCCCCTGAGCATTACGTGTTTCAGAGTAAGGCTTAATATTGTTATTTGTACCGCCAAAGACATAGATTGCCTCGCTCTTCGTGTTCGCCGCATTAAAAACTTGCTCAAGAAGTTGATTTACTTCATTTGAGATGGAAAGCCTGTCGCTGGGACCGTAAGAATCTGAAGCTCCCTGAACTACCAATGCAGTTACCCGCTGGAACATATCTGAAAGCTGGGTTACAACTGTTTCAGTATTGAGTATCATATTTTTTATCCGCGACATGTTCCTCTGGTATTGCTTTATTTCATCAAGCCTTGTTCGTATTGCAAGTGCATTTATTGTATCCACCGGATTATCGGAAGGCTTGTTGATACTTTTATTTGTCAACACCTTCGTTTCAGCATTATATAACCGTTCAGAGATTAATGCAAGGTTTGATAGAAAATTTGTACGCAGAATTTTATCAGTTACTCTCATTTATACCACCATATTTATGTCAAATTTACTATGCTTTCAAGGAGTTCGTCAACAACTGTAATAATCCGGGCAGCGGATTGGTATACTCGTTGGCTTGTAATCATATTTACTAATTCCTCGTCAATATTTACTCCTTTGATGCTTTCACGTGCGCTGTCAACCTGAGCAATCAGAAGCTCCTCATTCATCCTGCTGGACTGGGCATGCCTCCCCATAACACCGATATTGACAATCATCGTATTATAGTATTCGCTGATAGTAAATCTTTGATCTACGACCTTTGCATGTCTTATATCATTTACCCTTAATGCATTACTATTATCGCCTATAGTCCCGTCACCGGAAACCGCGATATTAGACACATCATCAATATCCGAAGAAATCGAAATATTGAAAGCTTTTTTATTCTGAGGATTAAAAAAGTTCAGATCAGAACTGCCACGCAATCCGTATCCGTAAGAATGTTCGTAATTTATCGAAGTTACAATAGATTCCGCAATCTTATCAAGTTCACTCATTATCTCTTTTATATTACCATCCCTGAATTTTATAAGCGCACCCATTTTACCATGTTGAGGAGCATACTCGTTTCCCTCTTCATTAAGGATAATCGTTTTCCTCACGTTTAAAGCTTTATCAATACTCGTGACAGAAGAAAGTTTGCTGGAATAGTCTTGCTCCACAGCCACCTGTCCCCCTATTAGTACCGTGTACGTACCATTATCCTGTTCAACTGATCTCACATTAACTATATCAGACAATTCATCAACAAGGTAATCACGTTTATCGCGCAGGTTGTTTGAAGAGGCATTCTGACTTTCAGCTAATCGTATTGATTCGTTTAAGTTGGCAATTTCTTCAGTAATTTCATTGATACGTTCGGGAATGTTGGATATTTCCGTATCAATATTCTCACGTATGGTCTGGAGCTGACTGTATATATGGTGAAAACGATTTGTCAATTCTATACTATGTCCTCTCAAACTATGACGGGCCGCCATATTATAGGGATCATTTGCAACCTCCTGCCATCCATTGAAAAATTCATTAATGGCACTGCTTAGTCCCTGGTCCGACGGCTCACTAAAAAGGAGTTCCACTTGAAGCATAAGCTCTTCGGTTTTTTTAAAATCATTCAGATCCTGATTTTCTTTTCGATATATCTCATCGTAGAGCGCAAACCGTGCTCGACTGATTTCCTGGGGCAAAACACCGCCGCCTACATTTAGTAACTTTTTGGACCATATCCCTTGGCCTGAATCATTGGAAATAGTGCTGAGCAAAACCGACTGACGTGAATAGCCGGGGGTTTCGGCATTAGCAATATTATGTGATATTATGTTAAGTACGGCAGCCTGCGTTTTGAGCGCATTACTGGCAATATTCATACCATAAGAAAGAGTACTCATTTATGACACTCACATTCTTTCATCGATACATACACTTTCTGAAGTGCGCTCCGATTCGGCTTGAGGTGTGTAGCCGGTCTCCTTATTTTCTAACCGGTTAGCAGTATCTAGGATAACACGAATGTCGCTTTCCACAAGCATTATTGCCTGATTTATCAGTATGGCATTCGTTGCTCTTTTACGTTGTATGTCCTCATTTAATCGGGCTAGAATATGTCCGGATTCAATAAATTCCTTTTTAATGGGTCCCTCTGCTGACTCAGTAAGACTGGAAACGGTCAGAGTATCGGGATCCTGCTTGGTTTGCTCCGCAATTTTCATGAGAACATCCACCCTGCTTCTTTCAAGACAGGCTATACTGGAAAGTACATCCCCCTGTCTCTCAAGAATATCAGCCAATGCATTCGTATCACATTCCACAAGACTCTTTTCTTCAAGTATTAAAAGTTCCAGAATGGTATTAAACGAACGAATTTCCCGCTTCAGAATGTCTGTGATTTCCAAAATACTTTTTTTCAATACCACTTGATCCATCTCCATTCTTTATATATTATATCGGCATTTTATTCAATTTTCTTAAAGTTTATTTAGCGTCAAGATTTACGTCTCCTGCCTTCTCTTCTTTGCCGGCCAGTTGCCGGTAGAGTGAATCCGACAGTCCGAGAATACTTCGCTCTGATAGAGTTTCCGCAAGAGCATTATCCATCATATCACCGTAAATTTCACCGACCGAGCCTTTCCCGAACATTCCACCGTCCGATGTGGTAGAACGCATGATACTGAGTAACTGTCTGATGAAAATTGCCTCGAATCCCCGGGCAGCTTTGCGCAATTTCATCTTTCGGGCTTCAACCGAATTTCCGGGGTCGGTTTTTTCTACCGGTAATGCTTCTTTCTCTGGCTTCAGAGGCATGAATGATCGCTGCCTGTTCTGAATCTTTATCATGCGGGGCTCGGTGTTACCTATTGAATAAAATTCCATTGTCATTCCATTACATTATGTGCAATTCAGCACGAAGTGAACCGGAGCGTTTCAGCGCCTGGAATATAGAAATGAGATCACGCGGGGTAATCCCCAGTAAATTGAGAGCCTGTGCAATCTCATTAACATTTGCCGTTTCATTCAGACTTACCATACGGTCACCCGCAGGCGCCTGTCCAGGGCCCGCCCCAGGTTGAGCAACAGCTGGCTGGCCAATTGAAAGTGAAAGATTACCATGAGTTATGGCTATAGCTCCGATACTTACATTCCCTCCGGTTATTATGGTACCAGTGCGCTCGTTGATAACAACCCGCGCCCGATTATCCGGTACAAAGGTAATAGACTCTATTTCAGAAATGAATCTCACCATATCCCCGCGTGTTGAATAATCCTCGGGAACATTTAAGATAATGCTGCCTGCATCCTGAGCTATAGCCATGTCTATCCCGAAAGTTTCGTTAATCGCTGTGCTCAGGCGGGATGCAGAAGTAAAATCAGGATTTAATAATGTTACAAGCATGCTCCGTTCATCCATTCCAAGTGTAGGGATGTCTCTTTCCAGAATGCCGCCATTCGGTACAATTCCGCTGTTCTGTACATTGTTCACAACACCGCCGGCTCCTCCGAAATCCTTATTAGTACCACCCACACTTAACGGCCCCTGGGCTTTTGCGTACTGACTCTTGATGCTATCA
>JABHYP010000065.1 GCA_018656855.1 Candidatus Latescibacterota bacterium
CCGCCGATACCGAGAGCGTTATCAAGGGCAAGGCTCCCTGTTGGTATGGACTCAGTATCTACCTTCACTGAATCATCACCCAGCATCATTATTGAGCCACGCCCGAATTGCTTTTCGATCTGGGTTATCGCTAGTTTAACAGCCCTCTCTTTATCATTACCAGAAGAATTGTTCTTCACTCTTATTCCTCCTTATGTTATTTATTAAGTCTTTCTCTTATTTTACCAAACTGCAAAACAATACCAGCATAAGCTTAGCGGTTCTCTCGTGGAAACACTCATGACGGCTACCCGTTGTGAAATTCAGTTACGGATTTGCTATAAGGTTGCTTTCATACAATTTTTCATAGACAGGACCTCTCAATGTCAATGTGCTCTTGATAACCGTAAAACCGCTTACTTCAAACGCTACCGGATCAAAATCCGGAATCTTATCAGGAACAACCAGCTTCCAGTTCTTTCGCACCCTCCCGATAGTGAGGTGAGGAGAAAACGGTTTTGAGTCTCTGTCAAATCCTTCAGTTTCAAGACAGGTTTCAAGATTCTGATAAGCATCAAGAAGTGTGTGTCCGCCTTCATCGGAGCCTATCCAGAGAACACGCGGCTTACGTTCGGAAGGGAAAAAACCGATTCCGGAAAGCTCCAGCATAAACGAACTAAATCCGGAAGTAACCTGTGAAACGCAATTTTCTACAGCGCTTAGGTCGTTTTTATTAACCTCCCCTAGAAATTTAATGGTTAAATGAAGATTTTCGGGTAAAACCCATTTCATTCCATTATCGAAATACTCCCTGAGCGAATTAGCGTAAACTCCTACCTTTTGCTTCACCGCGTCTGGTATATCTACTGCAATAAACGTTCTCATCCTTTCTTCAATACTCCTGTGGTTCATTATTTTTATTTTTCGCTTTTCTTAAGATAAAGCCTGAGCATGTCCAGAACAGCCTGTGACATTATACTCTTATTAATAAGTCTATCCTCGCCAAATTGCAACTTTTTTGTACTTGTCCCGTTCGCTGATGAAATACCGGCATACATCAAGCCCAGCGGTTTTTCAGCACTGCCGCCTCCGGGGCCGGCGATACCGGTGGTCGAAATACCTATATCCGCACCGGCAATATTGCGAACTCCCTCTGCCATAGCTGCTGCAACTTCAACAGATACGGCTCCATGCTCTTTAATAAGTTCTGAATTTACCCTTAAAACATCTTGTTTCGACTCGTTCGAATACGCAATTACTCCGCATTGCATATATGCCGATGAACCGGGAATATTCGTTAGTCTGTGGGCAACAAAACCTCCGGTGCACGACTCGGCAACACCGATGGTAAGCCTGTTTTTTAAAAGCATGTTCGCAATAACTTCTTCCAGGCTTTCATCACAGGTCGCATACACATGATCGCCAAGAACAGCGACGACTTTTTCCTGAAGTTCTACTGCGCTTAACGGGGAATGTTCATCTGTCATTATTTTTATTTCTATTCCCGAGTACCGTGGATAAAAGGCAAACGCATCATCTCCGCCGGGCAGATGTCTGATAGTGTCGTAAAGCTGTGATTCGCTGATACCCGTCACCCTGACCGTTGCAGTTTCTACCGGTGATGGTTTATACGTTGCTTTTATCCGGGAGAGAACAGCCGTATCAAAAATAGCCTGCATTTCCATCGGCACACCCGGCATGAGATATATTTCCGTCTCTGAACCGGTATCTGAAGCATTATTTTTTAATTTCAGGTAAATCCCGGGAGCGGTCCCGATGGGATTATCGAGAGGTTCGGCGCCTTCAGGTATCATTGCCTGTTTCTTGTTTGATTCGCTCATAAAGCGTTTACGACGTCTGAATACCTCTCTGATACTCTTCAAAACATCTTCATTCAGAATGCGGGTGAGACCGAATGCTCTGGCGATACCCTCGACTGTCCTATCATCAGATGTCGGCCCAAGCCCTCCCGTCACAAGCACCACATCTGCTCTTCCGGCTGAGTTGCTGCATACATCGGCTATATCGTCCAACTTATCACCCACAACGCTAATAAAGCTGACAGCATATCCAGATCTGGCAAGTATATCAATCATATAAGGTGTATTTTTATCGACCGTGCTGCCGGAAAGAATCTCATTCCCAACCACAATAATCTCAATAAGAGGCTTCATAAATAAAATTCCAGATTTCAGATTCCAAAATTCATTATTTTGAAATATTTCTATTCTTAAATTCGATATTTATCTAAAAAAATATAGCGCTACCCTTAAAAATATATTTGCATATATCCCTGCGACAACATCATCAGACATAACTCCCCAGCCGCGGGGGAATTGTTCCGACCAGCGTACTGGAGGAGGTTTTATCACATCAAACACCCGGAAAAGTAAAAAGCCCAACCATACAGTCGATGTTGTCAGCGGAATAAAAAGCAGTGTAACAAACATTCCGACAATTTCATCGATAACCACACGCCCCGGATCATGCCCCCAGACCTTCTCGCATTCGCTCGATACCCATACTCCAAGAAAATACAAAACTACCAGCATAAAGAGAAGCGCAAGAGAAATTCCCCCGGAGAAATGAACTAGCCATGTTCCGGGAATCACCAGATACAAAAGCGGCACCCAGAGTGAACCGAATGTTCCCTGGGCAAAAGGGACATACCCGATAAAGAAACCGCTGGCAACGCATTTTACCAGGAATAATCGTGCTGGGTGAGATGTAACATCGTTTTTATCGCTGCAGGCAATAACCGATTTTTTCAGGATGTTTAAATCGTATAATTTCTGAATCAGTGAGTCGATTACTTTCGATTTCATTAATCCTCAATAACCATATACCTTAACAAAAACCTTTTGTGATTATTCATGAGTTACCCTGTTTTTGTCCGGCACGCCCTTTTAAGACATACATAATCCATGAATAAACCGTGAATACAACCGCAACTGAAACAAGACCGTTAAAGAAAATATTGTAGTAAACTATATCGACCAGGGAGCCTTTATATCCAAAGTGAAGGGCTATGATGCGAGCGCCAGTGAAAACAATGATGGTTATCACAACTGTGAGTTGAATAGTTGTCTTAAGCTTTGCACCTCCTGAGGTCTTGAGTTCAGCATTTTTCAGTATGGCGGCTATTCGCATAGTGGTAACCCAGATATCCCTTACTATAATTACGCTTACC
>JABHYP010000650.1 GCA_018656855.1 Candidatus Latescibacterota bacterium
CGTATGTCGGAACAGGGATATTAAATTCCCTGGTCAAGGTAGGTGATTCGGAAGGTTCGCTGCATCCCGCCAAGCCGGTCAGAGCCGCCAGGCCTGTTCCCTTGAATAGGTCACGGCGGGAGAGTCTGACAGAAGAACCTGTTTTACTCTTTTGGAAAAATTCAGATTTCATGTTCCGCTCCGTTTTGGGAGAAGATGGTAAGATTAAAATCAGAATGTTTTTTATAAAGATGTTTAAAACTGAAATACTACAACGAAAAACTGACTACAAACTATTCTGGAATAATGAATATTTTATCTACCGCGTTGTTCTCTTCCATTTTGTTTTCACACCTTTTATGCCTTTTTCTTCTTCGGGTTGAGCAAAGATGAAGGTTGTGGTAACCATGACATCATCCTTGACATATCCCGAATTATCCTGTACACAGGTTCTCGTAGCTCCTCTCACATTGGGATTGGTAGAAAAATATGGATTATACAAAGCATTAAATGCTCTGTAGTCTTTCATATCCCGCAGGTAAACATACCCTGTGACAAGATCCTCGAATCCCATACCCGCTGCGCGGAGCACATCCAGATGGTTCTGCATCATCTGATGTGTCTGAGTTGTGAGGTCGCCCGCGGCAATTCCATTTATCGGGTGCATGCCCACCTGAGAGGAAAGATGCAGTGTATCACCGACAAGCACACCGGGACTTGCAGTCGGAGCTGTTCCGCCGGGACCGTATTTCATGCTGTGCGGACGAATCAGCACACGATTAGACAGGTCAGTCGTGGCGTAACAGGTAATCTCGACATGGCAGCCTGCGGGAAGTTTATCTACATACACGGTTGCACGGGCAGGCTCGTTTCCGTATTCAAAGAACTCGCTGTATACCTTGTTTACTATCGCGCTGTTGTTATTACCTTCCTCATCAAGAAATACATGGGACATCACGACATTATTGTAATCGATGCCGGCCTCTTTCAACACCTTGCCAACGTTTCTCAGCGACTGTCTCACCTGTTCCTCGAACGTTGCGGGATGATCACCGTTCGGAAGGTGATCGCCCTGGCCGGAGATGTAGAGTGTATTGCCCGCAAGAATGCCGGGACTAAAGGGATATCCCGGAGGCGGCGAACCGATCACCTTTTTCTCCGAGAGATCAGAATAGGCGATGACGGTAATCTCGACATGCGCTCCGTTTTTTTCATAACCGGGGAGAATACCGGTATCAAGGGTAGTGCGAGCAGGGAAATCTTTCTTGAAGAATTCCTTGTACACTTCGTTCATGGCAGGAAAATTATCCAGATCATCGAGGTACACGTAACATTTTACCACATTTTCAATGGTAAGGCCGTCCTCAATAAGTGATTTCTCGATAATACCGAGACATGTCCTGACCTGGCGCGGAAAATCCTCGTCGATATACAGGTAGTCTCCTCTCCCGGAATAGTAGACGGTCTTCCCGACCCTCACACCTGCCCTTGCCTGTGTGCCAGGAACAAAATATGATAGGACAAGAAAGATCGTAATAAAGCGTAAAAGAGCAAAACCGGGAAGCATTTTTTTCATGGCATCCCCCATTATATAAGGTGCAAAGTACAATTTAATGAAACAGTTTTTAGATTCATCCCATTTCAACTACTTGCTTTTTTTAGCGGTCCAATCCGCAGTCCAGTACTCGCCCATACCAACAGTGCCTTTCATGGTACTGCCCTGGACTGTGCCGGTGAAGTTAAAGCTCACGCTTGTCGCTTCGTGACGGAGGCGTGTTCCGAAAGTAACCTCGTTCCCTTTCACGGTGCCGGTGATTGAGCCCTCTTTGTAATTTCCCTTGTAGGTGCCGGTAAGCTCGTTGCCTTTTTGTTTGATAATGGCAGTATGCGTCGTCTCCCCGGAGATGAACTTTATGTTAATCTTCCATGTTCCGGCAACATTTTGATCCTGAGCGATACCAGTAGTTATGATACAAACTGATAATAAGATAGCTGTTAAAAGAAATACCTTCGTGCGCATAATATCCTCGCTTTTTACCTCGAAAATAAGTTTCGTATTTCAGGTTGAAAGTTTAAAGTTAAATCCTACTTTTTATCCCGCGCGAAGATGAAAGATGTCTCTGCCCGAACATTTCTGCTGTTTATGCCGCCGACACTTCTTTCAAATCCGGGGCCATAACGGACACAGGTTCTCACACCGGGGCTTTTGGAAAAATGCGGGTGATACACGCTGTTGAAAGGTCTGTAATCATCACCATCCCGCAGATTTACATTTCCTGAGACAATGTCCTCGAACTTAAGACCCGCTTCACTGAGAACATCAAGATGGTTCTGCAACATCTGGCGAGTCTGTGCTTCCAGATCGGCCGAAACCACACCTGTTTCAGGATCAGCGCCGTTCTGAGTCGACAGGTAAAGAGTATCGCCCGCCCATACGCCGGGGCTGGCTGTTATAGCTCTGCCGTCGGGACCGTATTTCATGTTCGGGGGACGAACAACCTTCCGGTTAGACAGGTCAGTCGTGGCAATGCAGGTAATCTCGATATTGTAGTCCATGTAGGGGAGACCATCGGCAAATATGGTTGTCCGTGCCGGTTCGTCTCCGAATTCAAAGTACTCGCTGTAAGCCTTGTTGAATCTGCCCAGGTTGGCATACCCGACATAATCCAAATAGACA
>JABHYP010000651.1 GCA_018656855.1 Candidatus Latescibacterota bacterium
CCCAAAGTTGGATCAGTTACTAAGTTAGGATATAAGGGTAAATCCTGATAAGGAGTAAGGTCACATATCTAAAAACCGATATACCCGGACATAACTGAGTATGTGCCGGTGGAGGAAGCGGAGACGTTTGTGGTTGAGGGTGCTTCATAGCGTATAATACAAGCTATTATCATTTGACAGTCGGCAATCCATTATTCTCCCATTCTATGATTCCACCTGACATATTAGAAACCATATTGAAGCCAAGAGATTTCATCATTTCAAAAGCATTTGAGCTTCTCATTCCGGTTCGGCAGTAAATAAGATAGGAATTATTTTTATCAAGAGTGCTCAGAGATTCCTGAAATGATGGCGAATTGAAATTAATGTTAACAGCATTTTCCAAATGACCGCTTGCGTATTCCTCCGGCGTACGTACATCGAGTATTACGAAATTTTTATTTTCTTTATTATCCTGTATCAGGGAAAAAGCTTCCTGGGCAGTGATATCTTCATAATTGGGCTCATTTATTGTTTTGTTACTATCTTTACATCCACTCAGGAAGATAAATGATATAAGCAAAACAATTGTCGCTGACCTTATCGTTATTCTTGTAATCATATTATACTCCTTTTCATTCTCTATTGACCTTTTCTTTGATAATCTCTTTGAATAATCACATTATTATTTGCTTTCAATGTAATACGCAGTAAGGGTGATAAAGTTGCTTTTATTATCCATTCCCTGATAAATAAATCTGTGCAGAATACGATTATGATGTGAACTGTTTTTATCAGGAAATCTCAAAAGCCACGAAAAAGCCCTTCATGGCCATGTTTACGATATTATAGGAGCCTATCATGCGGCCTGAGAATACACTTGTATGAAACATTGGAAAAAGCTATTATTAATTCATAAAGATGATTGAGTCAAAATATAACACAAATGGTTTTGATCTGGCGAATATCGATTGAAAAAAATAGGAACATCGGTAAAAAAGTGTTTAAAAAAAAAAGGGAGAAATGCCATGAAACGTTTGACGGTAATTCACATCGCTATTACTCTTTTGCTTGTCGCTGTGCTCTTCGACTTTTTTCATTCTGCTGGAAATACCCAGAAAGCGAATGCAGCAGAAAATAACGACCCTTCAAAACTGATGGTTCTCTGGACAAGCGGAGACCGTGATGTAGCTTTAAAAATGGTCTATATGTACACTTATAATGCTAAGAAGAATAACTGGTGGGATGAGGTCAGGTTTGTTATATGGGGACCGTCATCACTGCTTCTGTCGGTGGACAAAGAACTTCAGGACTATATTAAAAAGATGAAAGAGGAGGGTGTAGTTATTGAAGCATGTAAGGCATGTGCGGACATGTATGGTGTTTCAGACAAACTTACGGAACTTGGAATTGATGTTAAATACATGGGCAAACCCGTTACAGATATGCTCAAATCCGGGTGGATTTCTATGACATTTTGATAAATAATACGTCCATCGCTTTTAACGGATTTGATTTGGAGAATTGGAGATTCTGAAGTAATATAGAAAGCTGAAACTGTCTATTCTTTAATAGCAATTTATTATAAATGCTAACCGGTCTTTCTTTCTGCACTCTGAAAGCAAATGGAATTATTGAGACGAGAAAGATGATGTTGTTGAAATAGTCATACTGTAGCCAGTTTTTTATCATTTTCAGTAAAGGCGTCAATTTTGGCGACTTTTTTGTCTTATGCTGTCATATAGCTCCGCTGTTCAACTTCAGCTTGACTTCACAAGTGAAATATATAAATTGATAGTACAAAACTTGCAGGCTTATTCAATAATTTGCTTTATTCGTTGTAATACCTCATACTACTTTTAGACTTTGGGGGATATAATGTTTAAAAAAACATGTTCTATTGTTTTGAGTGTATTACTAATTCTGCTTGGTTTTATCCATCCACGCATAGCCTCTGCTCAGGAAAAAAACGAATACACCATTGCCGTACTCGACCTAAATGCTAACGGGATATCGCAAACTGAGGCAAAGTCTCTCTCCAACAGTTTGCATGTACAGGTTACACGGACTGTGACATCGGAAGAGTTTAGACGAAAATCCGATATCAGCTACACTGTTATCGAACGGTCGCAGATGGACAAGATATTTGAGCAGTTTGACATCCAGAATACCGGATGCACAGATATTTCGTGCGCGGTAGAATTCGGTAAAATGCTCAGCGTTGAGAGAATAATAATCGGTTCAGTGGGCTTGGTGGGACAGACATATACCTTTAATACCAGTATTGTCGATGTCGAATCAACAAGAACTCTTCAGGTTGCAGAATATAGGTTCAAGGGAGAAGTAGACAATCTTTTAAATGAGGGTATACCTGATATAGTAAGCCAACTTCTCGGTGTGAAGAAGAAATCACGCAAAACCCTCTATATTGTAGGCGGCGTTGTATTATTAGGCGGTGTGGCCGCTGCTGTTTTAAGTGGAGGAAGCGGTGATGGCGGTGGCAGTGGAACCAGTACCGGCGATATAATATTTACCATTCCAGATCCGTCAGAGTAAAGGAGATAATCTTGAAAAGGGCTATTATTCTTGGATTAATTCTCCTTTTTACAGCTTGTGAAAAAGACCATTCCCCGACAAAGCCATCCATAAGTACTACGGGAACGATTAAGATAGTAATTGCCGATAAGAGTGTCACGGAAGCGAGCGTTACGGATTCGTTAAATACAGTTAATAAACCTGCAAAAACCGCCCGTCTTGACCAGCTTGAGGTCCGTGTTCTCAAGAGCGACAATTCTGTTCTCGCAAGCAAGACATTCGCTCCTTCGAACGGCTATTTCCAGGTTTCCATGACTGTTGAGGCGCATAACGACCTCACAGTGCTCTGTCTGGGTACCATTGGTGGTGTTGTGGTATATTGCGGCATCGATGAACATGTGAATGTACAGGCGGGTAAGACGACAACATCTACTATAACTGGTTGGAATGAACCTTTTGTTCCGGAAATAACCGGCATTTCACCGAATCCCAGTACAGACGGAACATATACTGTTTACTGGACACAGGCGCCAAATACCACAATCTATGTTCTTCAGGAAGCTGTTAACGATAAATTCGGCGGTGCAACTACAGCTTATACGGGTAACAGTTTGAAGTACGATATATCTGATAAAACTTCTGGAAAATACTATTACCGGGTGCAGGCATCGAATGGTTTTAATGTTACAAGCAATTGGAGTGCAACTGATTCTGTAGTTGTTCAGCAGTCATATACAATTTCCGGCACAATAGCTGCTGGCAGCGGTGCGTCGGTAACATTGAGTGGTGATGCTTATGGCAGTCAAATTACTGATGGTAATGGAGGCTATTCGTTTACAGTGGCGCATGGGGGCAGCTACACTATAACACCATCAAAAACTAATTACACAATTTCTCCAGAAAGCCAGACATTTAATAATGTTACTACTGATATTACTGCGCATTTCACGGCTTCTTCTTCACTCAATACGTATACTATATCGGGTACTGTAACTGGAGCTGATGGTGTGACGGTAACATTGAGTGGAGATGCTTCTGACAGCCAGGTGGTGACTACCGACGGTGGGAGTTATTCTTTCGCGGTCAATGAAGGCGGGAATTACACTATTACCCCTTCGAAATTCGGTTACACGTTCGAGCCTGTCAATCAACCCTTTAATTCTGTAACTTCGGATCAGAACCAGAACTTTACCGCTTCGGAAATTCCTCCAAATACCTATACCATTACAGGTATAGTTTCCGGTGCTGATGGTGTAACGATAACCTTGAGTGGCGATAAATCCGAGAGTATAGCGATTAATGACGGCGCAGCTTACTCGTTTACTGTTGACCAGGGCGGTAATTACACAGTAACTCCATCAAAAACAGAATACACGTTTACTCCACCCAGTAAAGATTTCACCGATGTAACCTCAAATCTGACTCAAGACTTCACAGCATCTGAAATTCCTTCCGTACAGTACACATTAACAATGGCGGTTAACCAGACTGGTTGGGGTACGACGACACCTTCGATAGGGTCTCACACGTATGATGAAGGAAGCGTAGTGACGATAACAGCTTCACCCCTCTTCGGGTACATTTTCGTGAACTGGACGGGTAACGTAGCGGATGTTAATAGTGCTACAACGACCGTAACAATGAACGGTAATACAACCGTCACTGCGAATTTTGAGGAGAGTTCTACTACACCAACAGAGATTACAATGGTTTCCATTGCTGCCGGTACTTTCCAGATGGGTTCTAATGGCGGTGAAGATGATGAAAAACCGGTTCACACTGTAACTCTGGATTATTCGTTTGAGATGAGCGTTTATGAAATAACGCAGGGCCAGTATAAATCAGTTATCGGTACGAATCCGTCGGGTAGTTTTGGTGTGGGAGATTATTACCCGGTGTATAATTTACACTGGTACGATGCGATTACATTCTGCAACAAGCTTAGCGACTCGGCGGGACTGGAGCGGTGCTACAACGAGAGCACGGGGGCTTGCGATTTTACGAAGAACGGTTTCCGGCTGCC
>JABHYP010000652.1 GCA_018656855.1 Candidatus Latescibacterota bacterium
AAGCTCGAACACCCTGCGATAATCGGCGTACTCAATATGCACGGCATCCGACTCTTTTACAAGATCGACCGGATCTTTGTAAATCTTATTAAAACCGATTTTTTTCTTGAGCGCTTGTGCTGCTTCAGGCACATCATCCCAGACAGCGTACGGTGTGCATCGTACTCTCTCGCGGAGCTTTTCGGGCGGATTGTTGAACGATTCCAGGAATCCGTGAGAACCAAGGCCGAGTTGGCCGACCTTAACCATTTTCATGTTCTGAGCAAAGGCGGGAGGAGTCTGAGATGCAGCTATTCCGGCAATTCCACCTGCAACAGTTTTCATAAAGCATCTTCTTGATTTCATCATATATTTCCCTTGTTTCCTTGAATATCGTGTGTTGATTGATTCTATAAAACTCATATCCTTTTTACAAGTATCGTTTAAGGAGAAAGTTTCTGATCGATTCATCATAGGGAAGCGCATCGCTGCCCTTGAGGGAATCCAGCTTAACCGCTCTCCCGGTAAGCCGTGAAACATTAGTTGCGACAAGAGCGCGGTGATGCTCGAGAATAGCTTCGTATGGCCGAGGCGGCCTGCGGTTCGCATAAAAATCATTTAGTGTCAGAAACATTGGCTCAAAAATATTTGAAGCATTTAGCTCGGCTCCGCACACGAAATTCCTGCTTTCTTCGTAGGCGTAAACGTAAATATTATACGTTCCGGGAGCTTGGCCGATATGGCACATGCCGATTATCGGGGGTTCGCCGTCGCGCGATTTGTAGGTAAGCAGGCTAACCGCTGAACCGTAAGGCCTTTTCGGGTCGACGAATTTGCCGCCCTGGATGCTGATGTCGCCCATCTTGATAATGTAGTCGCCGCTGAAATACGCGGTATCGATGCCTCCGCCGAGCGCCGCATGAGCGAAGTTGATGACATGCGGAAACATCCAGGTAAAGTAGGGCTCCGGGCAGTAAGCCATATAACTCCGAACCGGCCCTTTTTCTTTCGCGAACTGTGCGATCTCAGGAATTTCGGGCTGGAATTCAAGCGATGATGCACACATAAGGGGAGCATTGTATGACCTTGCCAGGCGGACAACTTCCTCGGCATCGGCAATGCTTGCTGTGAATGGGCGGTTGATAAAGACCGGCTTGCCGGCCTCGAGTGCGGGACGGGCGAGTTCGAGAATCTTACGGTTATCGGCATGTTCGACATGTATGACATCCGATTCTCTGACAAGTTCTTCAGGGTCCTTGCAGACTTTTTCGAATCCAATCGGAAGCATTTTTTCAGCAACGCCGGGCACATCATCCCAGACCGCATAAGGACGACATTTGATAATATCTTTATATTTCGCATGAGGATTTTTGAATCGGCCGACAAAACCGTGAGAACCAAGACCGAGCTGGCCTATTTTAACCATTTTCATACCCTCGGCATAAGCCGGAGCTCTTCCCGCAGAAAGAATACCGGCCATACCGGCAAGAGTGGTTTTCTTCATAAAAGCGCGCCTTGTTTTCATAGCTATTTCCTTATTATTAATGATTTTTTACATTTCAGAGTATTTATTAACCTGTTGAAGTATAATGCCGATACTGAAGAATTTCAAGTACTTTTGGTAGTACAGCCTGTATCTCAAACAACTATGTCAATCATTTCATTTCAATTGAAACCATTTTTAAAAGTTGAAAACAATACAGTTTTTTATTATAATATATAGAACATAATCTTTGAATCATTGACGAGCTTTAGAACCGTATATTACGATAAGCGCTGATTCCTTACTTCATAATAATTATAAATATTAGAGGAGTGGGTATAAATGAGCCGCGATATGAATAATGATAACAGCCAACAGGCTAAGAATAAAAAAAACAATGGTTTTTTTAACAGGAGAGATATTCTGGCGGGTTTGGCGACACTGCCGGTTCTCGGAATTTTTTTCCAGAAACTCTATGTAAAAAGATCAAAAGATAATTTACGGAAAAAACTTTTATTTTCTGAACTCGGATTGAGTGATGAAGCGCCGACCATCCTTCCCTCAAGCACCATTAAATCATCCGGCAAAGAGCTCCGTCTCGGTCTCATAGGTTATGGAAGCCGGGGCGAGTATCTCATGAGAGCTGCGGGATTTGCCCATTCAACATGGCTCGAGAGCATGCAAAACGCCGCAAAAGAAAACAAGATGGAC
>JABHYP010000653.1 GCA_018656855.1 Candidatus Latescibacterota bacterium
GAATGCTTTGTGAAACGGACATATGTTCCGAAAGACTGGGCCGCGCAATTTACCGATGCCGGACCGGCACCGCTTATCATTCCGTATAATGATCACATTCTTTATCCGGCATTAGTTTAGGTTCAACGCCGTCTCTGCCTGCAATCGGTCAGTTTGATCGAAAAAGGAAATTTTTGAGCGATTCGGCTTAAAATTCCAAATCACAAATAATAAATAACAAACAAACCACAATGACCAATCCACCTCAGGCGGACCAAACCGGTTTGGATCCTTGGTTGTTGGAATTTGGGATTTCATTGGAATTTGGTGCTTGGAACTTACATTTCGCGTCCCCTGAAAAAATTTTTTGAATATCCCAATCAAATTTAGCGATAAATCAATCATGTACCCCTAAACTGCCACCAGGTACCTTGGAGGTTTTTGTACACCGATTCGGGAACTTCTAAAAGCCAGTTGATCCGTTCATGCAAGGCACTGAGCCCTTTCACTATTGCTTGTATGCATATGCCATTTCGGATAATTTCTGAGTAATGGACATTTCGAAAAAAGTATCGAATATTGTTCCATGTCGGTTTTTTAGAATTCATGCCCTGCGGCAATATGGGCAGTTTTTCTATGTTCTCCCTTGCCATATTCATACGAATTTTTCGTTCGATGAGCGACACTATCATCAGTGCAACAAAATAAAGAAAGAGCATGGCTTCAATGCGTTTCTCCTTCTTTAAAAAAACCGGGGCTACTTCCAGAACTGTCTTTTTGGTATACATACGTTTTTCAAGAAACGGCTGGTCTTTATATTTTCTCAATACCTCACTGGCTTCCAGAACCGTATTGGTAATCAAGGGAAAAATCCCATCTGTTTTAGACGCTTCGGCAAGAGCCTGTTCATTTAATTCCCATTGAATACGGTGTGTAAACGCCCATTTGTTTTTATAGACGCTTTTTGTCAGGGAGGGCCTGCCGGGTGAAATTTTTACTCTAATCTGCTTGCGCTCGGTTACTATCTTAACGTCGATAAACCCCTTGACCGCTTTGCAAATACCTTCAACTGCCTCCTTGATCTCCTTTCTTGTCTTTAAATGATACGCGTTTAATTTCGATGACAGCTCTTCTAATTGCGCAATTGCTTTATCTATTTTTCCCCGTCTTCTTCCTTCATCGTCCCCTTGTTTTGAGCTGCTATGGACGAAAATGATTCGGAACTCGTTTCTTGTCCCTTGAGGTTCAAATGTCTTGTAGATATTTATCCTGCCCTTTTTACGTGAACTTTCGATTTCAAAGGCTTCTTTCCATTTCACATCATTTTTTTTCAGATGCTTTAAAAACTGTTTTACTTCCTTTCGGCCTTTCGGAACGATGGTAATAAAAAAACCCCCATTGTTCGCAATATGGATCAGGTTTTCCCGGCTACACAGTTTGCAATCCGCTACGTAAATAAAATCCTCTTTTTCCAATAAAGTGCGCAGGGCGTTCCAGTTCGGTATATGTGTGACATCATCAGTGGTATTGCCGTCAAAAAGTTTATAGCTCAACGGCACATGTCCATCGGATGTGATATTCAAACCAAATACAATCTGTTTGCAGTCAGGTCGGAAATCCTTGTTGTGACCATGCTTCAACTTAACCGCTTGCGGATCGGGTGTATCGTATTTGCCAATGAATGTCACAGATGTGCTGTCATTATGAATTTCATCTGTCAGCAATATGTGAACGGCAATTGCATTACCGGACACCTCGGTCATCAGCGAATGGCGGTCTGAATCAAAAAGCGCCGAAAGAGATCTGGCAAGTCGATCATCATTGAAGAGGCTCGCCGCTGCCGGTTCGTCGCCGAGACCATCGGAATATTTGCTCAACCATTCTTGGACCTTGTAAAGAGGCTTGTTGTCACATATGATATTTGCCGTTAATATGCATAAGCTTTCAGCGTGATGCGCAAGGCTCCCGGCTGCTGCCGGTGTATATTTTGTAAAGAGATTGTACAGGTCAAGTTCATCCATGTAATGCTTAACCAGCGGCAGCACATCGACCTGCCTGAACCGTGTCTCAAATTGCTCCATAGCACCCCCTATTTCACGTTTAAGGGGTATTATAAAACAATTAAAGGGGCAAAGTCTAGATTTATTTTTATGCCCGTATATCAGCATATTAAGATACATATGGGCACTGCACCTTTAATCTCAAAAAATCATGCCAGGTCGTGCGAAATGTAAGTTTGTCACCAGAAATCGCTTCCCTTCAGCGATATGGCTCTTTCAACCGGCTGGATGAATTTCTTCTCATACACTTTAGGCTAAGTCCTTAAAAGATTTTTTACAATCAATAACGACAAGCCGTTTGTCCGAAAGGATGAGCGGCTTTTCTATTTTATGGAGATGTAAATATGAGATTAGCCGCACAAGCAAAGATGGGTTATTACCCGACACCGCCGTCTGTCGTTTCTCTGATATCAGAAATGCTTGCCAGAAAC
>JABHYP010000654.1 GCA_018656855.1 Candidatus Latescibacterota bacterium
ACAGTTGCTCCTTTTTGAGTATCCGGTTCCCTGTCGATGGGATTGGGCACACCGTCGCCGTCATCATCCAGCGCTACACCGGACGAATTTACCGGGTAACCCGAAGGAGTTCCAGGTTCGATATCAACACCATCGTATACCCCGTCACCATCCGAATCTACACCGACACCGAGATCGTCAGTTTTTGCGCCGGGAGGGGTGTCGGCTTCTCTGTCGGCTCCGTCAGGCACTCCGTCACGATCGGTATCAAGCGACTTTCCGCGCCTGTCGACGGGAAAACCTGCGGGAGTATCGGGTTCGATGTCGATACTATTCTTGATGCCGTCCCTGTCGGTATCTATCATTGATTTAACGTGTGTTGTAAAGGTGAATCCGCCAACGAGCTGAAAGGTTTCTTTAGGATCAACCTGGTCGGCGATATTGATATGGGCTCCTATATCTATAGAAATGTTGCCGTTTAACCGAAATATCAGCGATGGTGAGATAACTAAAAAATCCTCTTTAAAATCAGCATCCTTATCTTTAATGTACCCAGGATTTCCTATTGCCGGTTCGCCATAGAGCGAATAATAGCGATCGGGATCATTACCGGCCTGGAAAATTGACTGGGGGCTTGTACCGAGGAAGGTTCTGTTGTTAACCTCGCAGCATGCAGTCCACCAGTTCCTGATGTGCAGTTCGAGACCTGCAGAGCCTATGAACTGGTCATCATATGCTTCTGTACCGGATAAAACATACCCCTGTTCCAGGTGAAGGCTTAAAAACGAAGTTATATCTAAAGTTTCATAAAATGAAGTTTCAATGTCTGTTCCTTTGCGTGTCCAGCGGTAATTCATCCCGTCAAGCTGTTCGGTAGATGTATCGAAAACGGCACCGAATCTTCCGGCTATCTGTACAGGTGAATCAAGCGCAAAAGGCATTCTTATCTTCACCCCCACGCTGGAAGCTCCCAATCCTGTTACTGGAGAACTGTAACCGAGTGTTACATCGCTATCGTATTTCCAGTGTCTTGCATCATGAAAGCCATACAGTGCTGCAGTCAGATCAATTTCGTCTGTTAAGCCGAAAGCCACGGGAACGCAGAATATTGATGGAAAGTCTTTTTTTTCGACAGCAGTTCCCAAATTATCAATAACCAGTGTTTTCCGTTCCATGATGAAACTTTTAACTCCGAACACTACCGCACCCTTACCATACGTGCGCGCAGACTGCATATTTATGAGCCCGCGGCCTCCTTCACCAGTATTTGAAAATCCGCCAATTTGAGCAAATGCTGCCGTGCTGCCGTTAAATACGAGTGTAAGAACAATTGCCACTGTAGGGAAAAAACGGTTCATGATTGCCTGACAAATTAAGTATAATTTCCCCAAATAGTTAATATCTACGCTATCATTAAGTAATCATAAGAAATTTAACAGTCCCGGAACAAGAATAAAATACAAATTTAAATAATGGAAGAGGAATTGTGAATCAGATGCGTACACGCTCTGTGTTGTTATCCTTCATATTTTCTCTTTATCCTGAATCCGAAGGTTTTTTGATTTGGAACGTGAAATGACAATACCTATGATAATGACCACAAGTCCGGTAATCTGGAGTGTGGTAATTTTTTCGCCGCGGATCATCACGGCAAGGAGAATGGTGAAAACCGGAGTAAGATTGGTGTAAACCCCCACTCGTGAAGGTCCTATTTTGTTTATTGAATAATAGTAAAGGCTGTTTGCCAAGTAAATCGAACCGACAGTTGATATAACGAGATTAAACCAGTTCCATCCGGATATTGTTGTCCAGGTCTGGTCGGAAAGCTGATATAAAAAGAGCGGCAGTTGATACAGTGATGTTAAAAGATAGACCCATGCGGTGGCTATCATAGGGACGTAAACGTTGAGGATTTTTTTTCCGAAAACAGTATATATTGCCCAACAGATACACGACAGAACAATGAGAACATCCCCAGGATTGAGGGAGAAACCTCCTTTTTCCACAGTAAGGGCGAGTACTCCGCAAAAACCGACGAGGATACCTGTTACAGTTCTTTTCGTAGGCCGTTCAATTCTCGATAGAAACGAGACGAGGAGAATGAAAAAAGGTATTGTTGAACCTATAATACCAGCATTAGCAGCACTAGTCAGTTTTATCCCGGAAATAAAACCGGCCATAAAGAGAAACATGCCGAAAAAAGACACTGCTGCGATAAGTGGGAAATGTTCCTTTTTTATTCCGATTCTTCCGCCTGATAACTTCACAGTTAAAAACAGCAGCAACGAACCGGCAGGTATTCGCAAACCGTTAAAGACAAAAATACGGAAGGTTTCGGGTGTGTCTCCCACCGCGTTTTTTGTAATAACAGCGTTGAGCCCCCAAAGAAAAGTGGTCGCAACAAGGGCAATATTGGCAAGTCCGAAACTTTTTTTTTCGTTCATAAGCTTTACAATTTTGAAAAATCGTTTAGATTAGCATTAAATTATAAAAAAATAACCGGTTTTGAAAGATGTATTAAGCAAAATCTTATAATATATCAGGCTCATCCCAATAATTGGCTTACAATTCAACAGTAGATATACATTTATTTATTATTTCAACGGCCAGTGAGGTAAAAGAACAGCTCAGACTTGAACAATTATTTATTTTCAAGAGAATAATGCCGTAAATTCTTCTTTAATATAAAGAATGGTATCACTCATTGACAATATGCTAAATCAAATTTATAAGATATGACCGTTCTAAGCAATGGAAAACAAGTGCTTATCCCAATACATCTTTCATTTATAATTTAAAATATTTGACATTCATTTTACTTCTTCTTTACGCTACGCGCCTATCCGATGCCCTCGACAATGAACGGTGGATCGGGCTATACTGCAATTCAGCCTGACGATGACGGTAGAATATATATCATAGGTGCGTATTACGTAAATAATGCGACTGAAATAAATTTAATTGACCAATAAATGTTATATAATATTTTCAGGAAAGTATTGTCTTTATTTTATTAATAATATTTTTTATATTTTTAAAATTGATTTTCATAAATAACAGTAATAAATACATCCTGAAGGAGTAACGGTATGAAACATAATATTTCAACGGATTGTATACATGCGGGCGAGGATAGAGTAAAACCGCATGACTCCATTACAACGCCGATCTTTCAATCCGCAACTTTTGTATTTAATAATTCAGAAGATATAAGACGTTATACTCAGAAAGAACATTTCCGGTATGAATACGGCAGATACGGGAATCCTACCCAGCGCGCTGCGGAAAAGAAACTTGCCATACTTGGGGGAGCCGAGTCTGCAGTTTTGTTTGCATCGGGTATGAGTGCGATTATCAATACGCTTCTTGCGGTATTGAAAGCCGGAGACCACATGATAATTACCGATGACGCTTACGGAAAAACGCTTGCCTTTGTCAAAAGCTGGCTCCCTAACTGGGGAATCAATACTACCATCGTTAAAATGGACGATTACAATGCAATAGAGAAAGCGATTAAACACAATACACGTATGTTCTTCAGCGAGTCACCGACAAATCCTTACCTGAATATCATGGATTTTTCAAAGCTGCGGGATATCAAGAGCCGGCATCCGGAAATACTCGTGATCTCGGACTCCACTTTTGCCACACCGTATAATCAGAAACCTCTGGAACTCGGCGCGGACATTGTTATACACAGCGCAACTAAATATCTTTCCGGACACAACGATATACTGGCGGGAGTAGTTCTGGGCAGCGAAAAACTCGTAGAGGAAATTGTGGGATTTCAGAAAATCATGGGAGGTGTGATTGATCCCCACTGTGCCTATTTATTGATCAGAGGATTAAAGACATTCAGCGTTCGCATGGAGCGCCTCAACAGTTCCGGAGAAAAGGTTGCCCGGTGGCTTGAATCGCACCCGAAAATCAGGAGGTGTTACTATCCCAGCCTTGAAAGCCATCCGCACCATGATGTGGCCAAACGTGAAATGAATGGATACGGCGCGGTCTCAACCTTTGAGCTTGAAGGAGACCTCGAGGATTCAAACCGTCTTCTGGATAATCTTAAGCTATGTTATATAGGACCCTCGCTCGGTGGTTGTGAAACGCTGATCACACATCCCGCCACAGTGACCTATTATAATTGTACCCGTGAAGAACGTTATGAACTCGGAATACTGGATAACCTGTTCAGGCTGTCGGTAGGACTTGAGGACCCGGAAGACATTATTGCCGATCTCGACCAGGCAATCAAAGCCGTCTTTAAATGACAAATTGATTTTTAAATGACGCAAATATAAAAGCCCTCTTATAATTAAGAGGGCTTTCTAATTTTCATTATGGCACTAACTTTTTCCGCTTGATATGAAACAAACAATAGCAAATTTTCGATTACAATTGGTAGAGCAGACATTCTTGTCTGTTCTACTCAAATGGTCAGGCAGGAATGTCTGAATAACCAATTATATGTTTTTTTGTTTGTCGCATTTCAATAAGGAAATGATATAAACCACTTTACCAGCCGAGTTTAAACTGTATGACATATCGCGCATCCTCGCTCTTGCCGGGAGCATTTCCCAGTTCATCAAAGAAATAGGCGGCATCAATATCCACCACTCTAAAATTCAAACCAAGACCGGCAGTTGGGTATCCTGAGTTGAGTCCTGCTCTAAGTTTGATAACCTGTGCACTTAATTCCGCCCCGAAATGAAGCTTGTTGAAAACATTTTCTTTATTCATATCCAGAAGATCAATATAATCCGCAAGTAAAAGCAGATTATCATTATACATGCGCTTGGCGATACCGATGTCTACAGAAGCTCCGCGGCCGTCACCGATTGACCGAATTGCAGCGCCTATTTCAGAGTCGATAATCGGTATATCATAAAGTGCTCCGATATCCATTGCTAACGTATTGAACTTATCATTTTTAACTTCTTCGGTTATAGGATCGAATGTTTCCTGAGTGTTGCCGAGGTCGGATGCTTTAATCTGGAAGAGATTTGCACGGCGGCGCTCCATATACTTTAGGTTGATTCCGACTGTCAGGCCCGGAACGAAGTAGGTAAGTGGACGGGAATAACCGAGCACAGCCGCAACACTCGAGTTTCCTTTACCCCACACGCGCGGTTCGTAGATCCCGCGGTCAATTTTTATGCCAACATCAGTCACGTTGAAAACAGCAAGACCGATGCTCTGACCAAGAAACGAAACTGCAAAATCCACCATGGGAGAAACATTCACACGCGACCATTTCCCATCCTGCTTTTCAACATCCTTGAGAAAAACATTTTTTTCTTCTTCTGTCATAAAATCTTCATTTCTATTCCCGAATTCATCAAACTCATCAACAGTAAAATTCATAAAATTTTCCTGATTGTCGTTTACAAAACTACCGATATCTACAAGGTTTTTATTCAAGGTTATGGGGAGATTAAACAATGAAAATCTAACAAGGGGGACACGTGACAGAAGCGCCGGGTTGTCAACAAAACCGTTGTAATTGAATCCTCCCGCGATTCTTGTGCTTCCCATGCCGATGGTCTTTGCGTTCCGATAATAAATGGTGTTATTGTCAGCCGATACAGTTCCAGAAATAGTGATGAGCAGAACACTCAACGCGATTGAAAATATTATTATCTTTTTCATGAATTTTCCCCTCTATTATTAATAAATTTATGTTCAATCAATTTTTTCCGCTTTTTTCTGCCATTTCTCAAATAATTTTACAAAGTTTTTAATGGGCTTATTCGCTTTATTTATCTTGTCGGCGGGATGATATTTTGTATCTTCGTCAAAAAGACCGTCTTTATCATCGTCTTTCCCATTAATTATTTCTTCATCAGTTCGACCGTCTCCGTCATTGTCTTCCCCGTCATGGTACCAGTAGAAATTAATAATAGCTGCAATCTGGTCTATATATTCTTCTATCTCATCTGTTTCGAATGAAGTATCTGCCTGGTTCAGCAAAAGTTTGATCCCTTCTCCGCCATCATCGAGAAGTGTGAGCACGAAGGCTATCAACTCATTTATCATATCGGGTGTGTA
>JABHYP010000655.1 GCA_018656855.1 Candidatus Latescibacterota bacterium
CGCAGCCGATTTCGAACCTGGGATCGGGTTCCTGGTTTTGTGCTAACGCGCTGTGAAAAACAGTGGAACAGAGTAAAAATGCTGTAAAAAAAATAATGCGGAATAAATAATTCATAAAGTGATTCCTGGATTCGGAGTTCAGGTTAATGACTATTTTTCCTTATAAAACCAAGAAAGTTGATTAATTGTTTTTCTGTTTAAGACTTTGTGTCAATATTAATGTATTACCATTGTTTGCACTGCTAAGTGGCATGAGATTTTCTTAATGTATCATCATAAGAGTAATAAATATCATAAAAATTGAAAGACCGGCGCCGGCATAGAAAACACCCTCGATTCCACTCGTCGTAAGAAGAATACCCATCAGAATCGGCCCGAGTGTCTGTCCAACCCGCAACACCATATTATTAATAGACATATATGCAGCCCTATATTTAATAGGGGCTTTCTCCATGAGGAGCGATTGTAAACTTGGAACAGCAAGACCAAGTCCAAATCCAAAAATTATAGCGGGAGCCACAAATCCCCAGAGTATCGGCACAAAAGGAATAATCATTAGCGCGGACGCATAGAGTAGAAAAGCAATAATAAGAACTGTTTTTCTCGATATATATCTGGTTATTACGCCGATTTTTGTGGAGATAACAGCGGATGTAAACGACACGGATGACATAATAAGCCCGATGATGAGCGAAGAAGCGCCGAAAGATTTATCAAGTAAGAAAGGCAGGCAAGTAATTAATGAACCGTATAAAACGAGAAAAGTGACGACACCGAGTGCGAAAAGTCCTATAGTCTGTTTATTCTTAATGCTTTCAATAACCTTGCCTATATAATCGTTGAATTTCTGCTTGTTTTTTGGCTCCGGAGTATTGAGGAAGAAAATAACGAGAATTCCGAGCGGTATCGCAATAAATGGAAGCATAAAGGGATACCTCCATCCATACTGCGCCAGCGCTCCTCCTATAGCAGGATAGCTTGCAGTACCGATGCTGAGAACGCTAATATTATATCCCAAAATTGTTGTACGTCTGTTTCCTGTATAGAGATCGCCTAGAATGGTAACATTTAATGTACCGAGAGTTGACGCTCCTATACCCTGACAGCAGCGCAGAAAAAGTATTACGTTAAAATTTTCGACAAATGCGCAGGCTCCTCCCGCTGTACCGAACAACAGCAGAGAAGGGACAAGAAGCTTTTTTCTTCCCCACCTGTCGGCTATCACTCCCATAACCGGAGCAAAAATAACTCCCGGAAGAGCGAAAAAAGAAATAAGCAATCCAACTTTACGCGTTGATATGTCAAGTTCGCGGGCCATCCCGGGGAAAGCGGGGAAGATGCTGGAAACTCCCATCACCACCATCAACGTTACACCGAATATCAGGAGCAGGTTCGCATCGAAACATATCTTTTCGGTATCTTTATCAGTAACGGTATTTTCCAGACGTTTCACGTTCAACCTTTTTATCCGGATGGATGTAATTTACTTTGTTTAATCTACATTCAAATAAAAATAGTCGCCACAAAAATATTTCATTAGTATATTTATTTTGAATGATAAATTAAAAAAATATATGAAGGATGCAACGTATGTACTAAAAATCTTACCTATTCTTCTGAAATTTGAAATCTGAAATTTGGAATAACATATAACATCATGTCAAACAAGAGATTATCCACAAAAAAATATCGATACAGCCCACTGACGAGATACGGACGTTTACTCATCAGGAAGATTAATCGTGCTTTCAAAGACTTTAATCTTATTACTGATAATGATAGAGTATGTGTCGCGGTTTCGGGCGGCAAGGACAGTCTGTCGCTGCTTCACCTTTTACACGAACACAAGCGGTTCTATGAGGGAAAATTCTCAATTGTCGCGGTGCATGCGGTGTCTGACTATAATCCTCAAGCCGATAAAATAAAAGAATATCTCCTCGAGATTTTCGAGTCTCTTGGTATTGAATATGGTTTCGTGAAAATTTCGGTTACAACTGACGAGGACGGCAATAAAAAGGACCCGAACTGTTTTTGGTGTTCCTGGAAAAGAAGAGAAGCATTGTTTAAATATTGCGTTGAAAAAGGCTGCAATAAGCTAGCTTTCGGACATCATTCGGATGATGTCGCCGAAACAACTCTTTTAAACCTTGTGTACCACGGAAACCTTGATACTATGCTCCCTGCCCGTACCTTCTTCGATGACGCTTTCACCCTGATCAGACCGTTGTTTTATATCCGCGAGAAAGAGTTCGTCCGTTACGCTGAAATGGCGGGATTCAAGACAGCATCATGCGTATGCCCCAATGAAAAGCATGGCAAGCGTCGTGTGATGAAGAAACTGCTCCGCGATCTTTCGAAGGAATCACGCCAGCTTAACGCCAACCTATGGCGGGCGTCGAAGATCTGGCACGACACGTTTGGCGACAGAGCATATAATTCTGATGCAAAAAAACGGGATGATACTACATAACAAGAGAGAAATCAGATAGCACGGAATTACGCCGGATTATGTTACCCATCTACCGTTTTGAAAGATCATCCCCAAGGTTATTCGCGTCCAGCTTGTCTTTCACCATGGAAACCATTAACACGAAGATATCGAGGTCCTCGTCAGAGTTATTGTACAGCCCATGAGAGTCGTGAAGCGAGCAGGGAATGGCATCACCTGCCACGACATCCCAGGTTTGGTCGTTAACAGTACTTCTTCCCCTGCCGGACATAATATAATATACCTCTTCAATACCGTTATGCTGGTGGTAGCCGATGGAGGTTCCCGGCGGGAGAATACAGTGGCCGATACGTACCCAGTTTGTTTCAAAATTCCCGTCCAGCCAGGGCCGGCAGTTTAATATTTTTCCTTTACCTTCGTGTGCGGGGCCTACAGGCTTGGTCAGTGTTCGGTCAAATTGTACCCCACGAAATGCTGCCGGAGATACCATTTTCACTTTTTTCTTCCGTATGTTTCCCATCTGTATGGCGCCCGTTTCCTTAATCCCGCGCCCGGGAACTGCGCCGTATAGTATATTTTCGTC
>JABHYP010000066.1 GCA_018656855.1 Candidatus Latescibacterota bacterium
GAAGCGGATAAAAATGCGATAAAACAGGCGATGGGAGTGGTTGTCCTTTCGAGTTTTGCAGCTGGTCTGCGCGAGCTTTTTTTACTCAATCCGTTAGGAGTAGTTCTGACTATTGCCGGCGCTCTCGGCGGCTGGTTTATCTGGGCGTATATCGTCTATCTGGTCGGCACAAAGCTTCTCCCGGAACCCCAGACAAGCGCGGATCACGGCGAGCTTTTACGGACTATCGGCTTTTCAAGTTCTCCCGGTCTGCTCAGGATATTCGGTGTTATTCCCGGACTGTTCGGGCTTGTCAATTTTATTGCAGCGGTCTGGATGCTTGTTGCAATGATAGTCGCGGTACGTCAGGCGCTCGATTACACCAGCACACTGCGTGCGGTGGGTGTCTGTTTTATCGGATGGATAGTTCAAATGGTAATAATCTCGATGCTTTTTATTATTCTATAAGCAGTAAAGAAGCTTAAAATAAAGCTTATGAATCAGGAACCAGAAAATATCCGAATCGCATTAGCGGGTAATCACGTAGGATTTCCCCCTACGTATCATGATTATCTTTCCAATATACTCATCAGCGGTTCAGACATTTATTCTTCATTGATTATAAACAACGGACTACTTGTAAGGAAACTGGAATAAAGGCGGGGCGACCTGAGGTTTAAAAGGTTTAATTTCAGGCGGAACATGCTTTTTAAATTTTGGTTTATCAGGAAATGCTTTGGATTTCGGAGCGATGTCTAAGATTTTATAATCTATCGTGGGATCTACCTGTACTTTCAGAATTTTATAATCTATGTCAGGATCAGGCTTAAAGGATGGCATAGAAGGATAGCTTTTCCCCTTGCGTTTAACACCGGGCACATTCAACTTGAAAGTGATATCAGGTTTTACAGTTTTTATATAAGGTTTCATGACTTGGAAGTAATGCTGTGCTTTGGATTTTGGTGCTGTCGGCTGTCCTGAAATAGGTGCTTTCACCCTCATAGGCTCCCATGCAAGCACTATGCCGGTGGAAAATAAAAAAAGAATCAAAACCAATAGAATTCGATACGAGGGTAAGGCTTTCATAATAAATTCATCCTGGAAATATGAAATCTATACCAGAAAAACACATGTGATCCTTCCACCTTTGCCAACTACATTATCATAATATGCATGAAAGCCGAATCTGTCAAGGCGAATCTGCCGCGAAATTAACTCCACGGCTTTAAACAGATATTATTTTGACATCGCAAGTAATTATACCAATCCCCATTTCTTATACAGCATCCAGTTCCTTCCGGGGTATTCCGTCCTAAAGGTCTCGATATGTCCGGGTTCTCTTACCGTTACATGGCAGGTACACCCATCAGGACCGCCAAATGCGACATTTGAGGACATAGAACCGGTCATGATCACATCCAGAATAACTTTACCCTCTGGGGAAAGCTTTGTTACCATATCCTCCCTATGGCGTGTTATGTATAGATTTCCCTTGATATCACAGCGCATACCGTCCATGGTTTTCTCAGGGAATGTGATGAGCACACGCCTGTTGCTGATATTTCCCTCTGGTGACAGGTCATACGCAGAGACTTCGCCTGTATGGTGTTGATTGATATAGAGTATCTTTTCGTCCGGGCTAAGGTCGATACCGTTGGTGGGCGCTAAATCGTCTTCAAGCAGAACAGAGGTGCCGTCAGTTTCGATACGCCAGATATCTCCTCCGGGTTTGCCGATACCAGTGGCAAAAAGAACGCCGTCGGACCGTATAGCAAGATCGTTCGGCTGTTTCATTCTTGGTTCATGGCAAAACTCGTTAATTGAACGAGTCTTCATATCAACTCTGAAGACTTTATGATTTATATATTCGGCGACAAACATGTCACCGTCCTTGTTGAACCTGATGCCATTGGGCATTCCTCCGTCGGGCATCTCGACAAACACGCTGGTATAACCTTCGGGAGTCACCTTGGCGATGTCATGATCGCTCTTGAGCTTGACACAGTAGAGGTTGCCATCGGGGGCGCAGCAGGGGCCTTCTATACCCCTGTTGAACAGTCCGGGCTCGGTGAAAACTTTGCTGTTATACAGTTCTTCTTCCAAGCCGGGCGACCTGCTTAATGCAGCCGCTTTTCTCACAGGCATGCCGCTTAATATTGATGCTGTACCCAGTCCTGTGGACATAAAGAATTTACGCCTTGAAATGTTGACCGGCCGTCTCTTTTTCCCTGAACCCATTTTATCACGTCTCCTTGTCTGAAGCCTCTCAAACGCAAGTGGAGAATTTTCATCATCCGTTTTGAAGAAAATCCCCCACTTTAAAAGTACCTATACTCAATAGATTATATGTACTATTTTACCAGCCCCCATTTCTTATACAACATCCAGTTTCTTCCGGGATGCTCAACACGGAAGTA
>JABHYP010000656.1 GCA_018656855.1 Candidatus Latescibacterota bacterium
ACTCCTCGTCGGTAGGTAGCCCGAATGTAAGGGGGTTGGTGCCGAGCATGTTCTCAACTCCGAAAGTAGGCGCTACCGATGGACGCGCATTCGTGCCGGTAATACCGATCATTCCGGCATCTGCCGCCATCAGGGCATAATACCCGGCAATACCGTAATGAGTGGAGTTCCTTACAGTAACCATCCCCATACCGTAAGTGCGCGACTTCTCGATGGCCATTTCCATCGATTTTTTAGAAATCACCATTCCCATTCCGTCATGTCCGTCGATTACAGCAGTGGTTGGGCTTTCGCGGACGATTTCAAAATTCTTGGCCGGGGACTGTATCCCGAGCAGAATCCTGTCATAATAGATGGTCTTGAGCCGCCCGATACCGTGGGAATCAATCCCGCGCTTGTCAGAAGTGATCAGAACTCCCGCGCATATCCGCGCATCTTCTTCCGGAACTCCTACACCCATAAAAACATCCACCATGAACTTTTCCATGGTGTCGAAATCTATCCATACACAATCTTCGTACATCGTTTTCTCCTCACAAATATTTGCTGCGAGATACTCTCTCACAGAACGAAAAGAAACATCTTTGATACCGTGGATATATAATTCAAATTACAATTTCTTCAAACACTATGCAACAAAGAAAGACCGATACAAAGGTATTAATACAAGTCGTCATTTTCAATAAGAGCGGCATATTTTGTCCCGGCTGAGGTAATTTTTTCCCGGGAAACCTTATTAATAAGATTTTCTTCATGTCAGGTAATATTTTTGTAACATATTGTATTTTAAGTAATATAATTTCACTTGATTTATATCAAGTTAAATCAATTTTTATTGGCATAGTGTTTGCTCTATAACAATTAGCGTTGAAGATGATAAGAAATGCACAAATGAATGTTTACGGGAGAAACAGCGATGACAATGTGGGCAGGCAAGGTTGAAGGCGACAACATGAAACCGGTACTCAAATCAGGCGATATTGTTTTTTACACGGACGAGCAGAATCCCAAAAGCGGCGAAGTATGCAGGATTATAAAAAAAGAGAACGGGAAGTTGACATACATGATAAGACGTGTATATTTTTTAAAAAATAATAAAGTTATGTTGCATTCCGATAATTATTTTGAACATTTACCACAAATCCTGACCCTTGATGAGATACACTCGATGTTGCCGATAGTGAAGCCTCTGCACCAATATTCTCCATCCCATTCATACCCCGTCATTTGCTGATCTCTCCTTTTCTTCCATATTTATAATAATCGTTCCCATTGGTCTGTACCGTATTATGAAAATATGTTGTTATGTTTAATTTGTTTTCATCGTTGTTAAATAATACTTCTATTAACACAGCGTGATAAGAAAATCAGTCACTGCACATCAATGAGATAAATGACACCCCCTTCGGAGCGCATTACCGGAGTGAATCCCGGATACTCCCTTATATTATCTAACAGAAACCGAAAATAGGGGCGGGTTGCATATTCGACATACGACATCAATAGAAACTTTGCCTTCTCTTTTTTCGCGTATGCGTGAAGTTCCCCAAGTGTTTTAAGATTATTGGGGAGCATGACAAGCCGAAGGCCGGAATAATGGCTTATATGTGGTTTCCTCGATATCACACCAAAGCTTTCATCAACATTATAACTCTTAATAAATGCGGCAAAATCCAGTATAAATTCAGGATCAGGTTTATTTTCGTGTTGAGCGCGGATTTTCAGGTAACCGGGATAGAACTTTACGAGAACCAGAACCAGCGCAAAAACAAAAATGCCGGTGCTGAGTTTCCTGTTTTCCACGATGTATTTCTTCACCGCGTAAATCAAAGGAATAAAAAGAAGGCTTGCATAAAAAGGCAGCCGTAAAAAAGAGAATCTGATGTTGTAATGCGCAAAACCCAGCACTGTAAAATGCAGAACGGGAAACACGAAAAATGCCCACTGCTTCCCTGAGAAACGAATCCGCTTTGTTGATAGAAGAACGACCAGGAGAATAAAACCCGCCAGTACGAACACACTGAAACGCAGGTCCATGAGTTCATGAAAATCACGCCATAGATAATTACCGATATTTCCGAGCGTTTTTCTGAAAAAGTAAAAAGGATCGAGTAAAATAAGATCGGTAACGCTTTTAATTGCATCAACTTTTTCCAGTTGTTCCCCGTAATAGTTCAGTTTAAGAACAATAATATTAGTATTGTAAACTGGGCTGCCTCTTACTATCATATTGGGGATGTACCACGGCAGTCCGAATAAAACCGATGAGCCCAGGAATATTCCTGAGTTCTTCAGTGCCGTCTTCCCGCCCCGTGACCTCCAATCCACAAGGATAATACTGAAAATTCCCGCCGGATAAAGAAATACGGCATTATAGCGCGTAAGGAAAGCCAGACATGCAAACAATCCCGCAAGAATGAGCGAGGTTCTCGTGTGTTTCATAGTGAGAAGAAAAT
>JABHYP010000657.1 GCA_018656855.1 Candidatus Latescibacterota bacterium
TTGTTTTCCAGAACGAGAATAGCGCTAACCCTTTTTGAAAGCTCTTCTACTTCCTTATCCGGGAAAGGCCACAGTGTAATAGGGCGGAATATGCCAACCTTCAGGCCTTCCTTTCTCGCAGCCGCCGCGGCTTCTATAGCGGCACGGTAAACTGTTCCGTAAGCAAAAAGGGCGATATCGGCATCTTCTGTTCGGTCATCCACTTTAACGATGTCATCACGGTTTTTTTCTATCTTTCCCGACAGTTTTTTTATGAAGTTGTCGAGGGCGTAAGCGTCTGTTACATTTCGCTTTCCGGTTTCAGTATGGCATGAAGATGTAACATGGCTTTTAAATCCGCGCCCGAAAATGGGCATGGGAGCGACATCCACTGAAAGAAATCCCTGGTCGGTTTCGCTGTTATATCCATCGGGAGCGATTTTACGGTCGATAATCTCGATTTCGTCAGCCTCCGGGATAATTACTTCCTCACGCATGTGTCCTACGAAAGCATCGGCAAGAACAATAACCGGTGTCCGGTATCGTTCAGCAAGATTAAATGCAAGAATGGTCTGGTCGAACATTTCCTGCGGTGAGGAAGGGGCAATCGCTATGATTTTATATTCACCGTGAGAACCGTAGCCGGCCTGTATAACATCTCCCTGAAGTTCCACCACGGGAATTCCGGTAGTCGGTCCGCCTCTCTGGACATTCACCAGAACGCAGGGCGCCTCCGTTCCGATTGCATACCCTATGTGCTCGAGCATGAGGCTTACGCCCGGTCCGCTCGTGGCTGTCATGGCCTTTTTGCCTGTCCAGGATGCGCCTATGACCGCGGCAAGAGAGCTGATCTCGTCTTCCATCTGGATAAAGACGCCGTTTACTCCTTTCAATCCCGGGAGGCGTGATGCCATCTGTTCGGCAATCTCAGTCGCAGGGGTTATAGGGTAGCCGGCCATAAAGGTGCAGCCTGCGGCTATTGCTCCCTCAGCGCAGGCGACGTTTCCCTGTATAAAATGTCTGCCGGTCATAACATGTTTGTGTTTCAAATCGTTCATCTATTGTCTTTCTTAACTTATTGTAAAAGCACATTTAATCTGCATAATGATCACTTCTCAACTTCCACTACAATAGAAAAATCGGGACAGTACATCATGCAGAGCATACATCCCGAACACTGGTCAATGTTCACTGGCTCCGGCGGTTTGATGCCTTTATCGGTGAGTGAGTCGGCAATTTTATAAACTTCTTTAGGGCAGACATGAATACACAGTCCGCAGCCGTCAACCCCCTTACAGAGTTTTTTGTCGATAGATATATGAATGTGATTTATTTTTTTCATATTTACACGCTTTCAGTAGCCTATTATTTTAGAAAAACAAAGTATCGAATGGAAAGGGAATAATCAAGTGAAAAATCCGTATTTATGTGAGTTTTTTAAATAATTATGTTGCTCATTGGACGAACAGTATTTTTATTAGTACCTTCAATTAAAATATAGAGTATGGTTTTATAAAGTTTTGCTTGAATTGATCCAGTGCTTAAATAATTACTCAATATTATAAGCATAATACTATGCCAATCAATAAATTATGAAGGAATCTTTATGCGTGAATTGTTTGTGATGCCGGGTCCCACCGAAGTGGAACCTTCAGTTATACAAGCTATGTGCCGTCCGGCAATCAGCCATGGCGATGTGCGTTTTCATGAGGTAATGGACAGAGCCTCAGAAAGTGTTGCGAAAATAATCGGAACAAGCGGCCAGGTTGTAATCCTCGTCGCAAGCGGACGCGGCGGTATCGAGGCTTCGCTTTCCACTGCCCTTGAGCCGGACGATCATGTCCTCGTTATCAATAACGGCGTATTTGGAACCATGCTCACTAATATATCCAGCCGGTGCAGACTCAACGTTACAGAGATCAGAGGAGAACCTGGAAAACCGCTCGACCTAGAAAGAATAGACAGGGCAGCGTCTGCAAAAGGACTTAAAGCCCTTGTTACCGTGCACTCCGAGACCTCGACCGGTATTCTCAATCCCATCCGGGAAATAGGGGAAATCGCCCGCAATTACAATCTCATTTACATAGTGGACGCTGTCAGTTCCGCCGGTGGCGCTGAGATAAGGATGGATGACTGGGGTATAGACTTCCTGTGCACGGGCAGCCAGAAATGCATCGGCTCTCTTGCGGGGCTTGCCATGGTGGGAATAAGCGACCGCATGTGGGATATATTCGACAGGCGCTCAACAGTACCGCAGAGTTTTTTCTTCGACCTGAGCAAATGGAGGCTTATGTGGTTTCCGAAGGAAAAA
>JABHYP010000658.1 GCA_018656855.1 Candidatus Latescibacterota bacterium
ATATTTAACGAAAGTTTCATTCCATCACATAAAAAGCTTGCAGACCGCATACATAAATATGATACAAAGATCTTTTGCCAGCTTACCATCAACGGCGGTAAAGTCGGCAAGGAAGCGCCGTCAGCAATATATAATCCGTCATATCCCTGCAGGCCGAGAGCGCTGACAACGGACGAAATGGATCAACTGGTACATGACTTTATCCAGGCTGTCGGGTATGCGCAGGAAGCGGGTTATGACGGTGTCGAGCTTCATGGCGGACATACCTATTTCGTGGGAGCATGTATGTCACCCTCAACGAATAAGAGAACCGATAAGTACGGAGGATCCTTCGAGGCACGGATGAAATTCCCAACAGATGTTATAACGGGAGTTGCCGAAAGATACCCGGACTTTCCAGTCGGTGTGAAATTCAGCGCTTATGAAGAGCTTCCCGAAGGTATCGATATTCCGCTGGGACTCGAAATTGCCGAATATCTCGCTAAGTTGAATCCGGCGTATCTACATGTGAGCGCAACTTCCACATCGCTCATGATTAAGAGCAGGTATTCTTCTGTTCCGCACATGTACGTCAAAAGAAACACGCTCATGCCCCTTGCCGAGAAAGTCAATGAAGTATGTCCCGATGTCCCTGTAATGGGCACCGGGGGCATACTCCTTCCCGAAGAAGCGGAAGAGTTTATATCTTCCGGAAAATGTAACCTTGTTGCGCTCGGACGAACTGTTGTAGCCGAACCTCACTGGTCGCGCAAAGCCCGCGAGGAAAAAGCGAAAAACATTACACCATGTATTCGATGCAATGTCTGTTACTACCAGCTATGGAAAAGTGAACCTCTTATATGCACCATGAATCCTTATGTTTCCCATGAGGCTGAGCAAAAAATGACGCCGACCAATAATCCCAAAAAGGTTATGGTTGTGGGGGCCGGCCCTGCGGGATTACGTTGCGCACTAACCGCATCAAAACGAGGTCATGATGTTACATTGTATGAAAAAAAACCCTATATCGGCGGAATGGTCTATCCCGGAAGCACACCGGCTTTCAAGGAAGAACTTGGATTTGTCCTGAAATGGTTTGAGACCGAACTCTCTGAAAGTTCGGTTACGGTAAAACTCAATACTGAAGTGACCACTGAAATGGTGGAAACCGAAGCGCCGGAGGCCATTGTAATCGCTGTCGGAGGAGAAACTATCGTTCCAGACATTCCGGGGATAGACAAACCTCATGTGGCATCCGCTATAGATGTGCTTCGCGACGTGTCGAAATATAAAGGCTCAAAAGCCGTGGTCATCGGCGGCGGCGAGGTAGGATGCGAAACCGCCTGTTATCTGGCTGACAATGGTTTCGATGATGTTACTATTGTCGAAATGCTCCCGCAGATCATGAGTGAAAGCACAAAAATCACACTAAACCACATGATTCTTCTTATCGAAGACAGAGATATACAGATTATGGAGGGTATTCCGGTCACCGCTATTCACGATGATTGTGTCGAAGTGCGTTTAAAAAGCGGCAAGCTGATGGGACTAGAAGCTGACATTGTCGTTTATGCAACCGGTATGAAGGCTCCCGGCCAGGAAATTAATACGTCCGGTCCTGCAATGAGAGTACAGCCAAAAAGCGGTCTCATACCCTCTCTCTCGATGAAAGCGGAAGAAGTGCATGTCATAGGAGACTGCGTATGTACAGCAGGAATACTGGAAGCTATAAAAGAAGGCGAAAGAGTGGGTCGGTGGTTGTAGTAAATATGTCAGTATACTTTTTCAATTTAAGCTAAAATCAAAAAAAGCCGTTGCGATGTATAACCGAAGCAATCTCCTCTCTTGGATTGCTTCGCTCACTCAGTTCACTCGCAATGACATATTAGAATTACATTACAATATGTATGAAACCGTGTACTGAGCTATTTCGGCAGATAAAATTAACGAATTACTCGTGTTCAGCATTCGAATCATGGATTATATCCAGGCAGCCGAACCATCGGGATAATATTTAAATGTCCGGTGCCAATACTCCGGTGGGTGTTTTTCAAGCCCCTCTTTATTCAGTTCAATACCAAGTCCAGGCTTATCAGGAATTTCAAGCCAGCCATCGGAAAATTTCACTGGTTTGTCCACAATGTCGCAGCGTTCAGGCGTATCATCAGGGATATACTCAAGTATGAGCATGTTCGGTATCGCAGCACAGAGGTGTACGTTTGCCGCTGTTGCGACTGGGCCCATGGGATTATGCGGAGCAACTGTCACCTGAAACGACTCCGCCATTGCGGATATCTTTTTGCACTCGAGTAGCCCCCCGGCGATGCAAACATCCGGCTGTACAATATGAGCTGCCTTTTTGACAAGAAGCTCTCTGAACTGCCATTTGTTGTATAGCATCTCTCCTGTTGCTATAGGAACATTCACACTTTGCACCACCTGAGCGAGAGCATCTATGTTATCCGCCCGGACTGGTTCCTCAACAAATAGCGGACGAATCGGTTTGGAAATTTCAGCAGCCTCAATTGCATTTGCCGGATTAAAAATGGAAGCATGGAAATCCACTGCGATATCAACATCATTCCCGAGTGCATCACGGATCGCCAGCATGCGTTTTTCAGCATTCCGCAGTGAAATGCTCCATTGCGGAAGAATATTTTCCTCTGTTCCCCAGTAGCTGCCCTCGGAAGATAATGGAAAGCATTTTATTGCAGAAAAACCGTATTTTTTAACTTTTTCAACCGAATTTTCAGCCAGAGAATCTGGTGTATCACCGTGCGCGTGACCGTAAGTTCTGATTCTGTCGCGGCACTTGCCTCCGAGAAGTTGCCAAACCGGAATCCCTGCGATTTTACCTGATAAATCCCACAGGGCAATATCAATGGCGCTCAAAGCAGACATTATAATGAA
>JABHYP010000659.1 GCA_018656855.1 Candidatus Latescibacterota bacterium
AAAAAAATCCCTCACCGGTATGGGACGTGCCTCAAAGGATCAGGTAGCACGGATGATTTTTACGACATTGAACTGCTCTGAAAATAGTGTTACCTCTGATGTCACTGATGCGTTGGCAGCGGCTCTCTGTCATATTAATGCAGTTTCTCATGGTTGTATAGAATGATTGAAAGAATTACTGGAAAACTAATTTTTGTCAACGAAGACGTAGCCCTGGTCGATGTAAGCGGCATTACGTATTCGGTAATGATTACCCGCGCAGTAGGGGAACGCCTTATAGCTAAAGGGAAAGTGGGTAATGAGGTAACCATGTATACCATGTATTATATCGAAGGCAGTATGGGCATGGGAAACCTTTTTCCGAGGCTTGTCGGATTTCTTAACAAAACAGATCTAGAGTTTTTTTCAATGCTTATCACCGTTCCGGGTCTAAGTGTGAAACGCTCATTAAAAGCCCTTACCATACCGGTGAAAGATATGGCAAGAGCAATTGAGTTGAACGATACTGAAACACTTAAAAAACTTCCTGAAATCGGCGGAAAAACTGTTCAGAAGATTTTTGTCGAACTGAAGGGAAAGGTAGCTAAGTTTGCGTTGCTTAGAGAGGATGAAATACTTTATGCTGTTGCAAATAAATGCCCTGAAGAGGAATACCAGCGTGAAGCTATAGAAATCCTCCTTCAGCTTCAATATAAAGAATCGGAAGCCGAGATTCTTGTGCGGAGAGCGGTTGATAAGCGACACGACATCACATCAGCCGAGGAACTCATACAGGAAATATTTCGCAATCAACTGAGTCCAAAGATATAATTTATATTATTCATTATTTTATACATTATTGGGCGCGATAAACTTTTATTATTTTTAATTCACTGGAATAAAAATGACACGTGAGAGAATTATTTCCGGAAAGCCAATATCTCCTGAAGAAGATACTTTCACATGGAGCTTACGTCCGAAAACGCTTAAAGAATATATAGGACAAAATACCGTTGTAAAAAAACTCTTGATCTCTCTAGAGGCATCCGGCATTAGAGGCGAACCACAGGAACATCTCTTGCTTCACGGCCCTCCCGGACTTGGAAAAACAACACTGGCTTATATCGTATCCAGAGAAATGGGTACTCGTCTTGTTACCACAACCGGCCCAACACTGAGTAAAATTGCCGATTTGATGGGAATAATGACAAATCTTGACAACCGTGATGTGTTGTTTATAGATGAAATACACCGCCTCCCAACGGCGGTTGAGGAATTCATCTACCCGGCAATGGAGGACTTTAGAGTAGATTTTATCGTTGATAAAGGCCCATTCTCTAAAGTAATAAATGTACCGCTGAAACGCTTTACACTCATCGGAGCAACAACCAGGGTCGGACTTTTATCCGCTCCTTTACGGGACCGTTTCGGTATCACATACCACCTGGATTTTTATTCACATGATGAAATGAAAGAGATTGTTGTTAGGTCTGCTGGCATGCTGGACATTAAAATAGATAAAGAAGGTGCTGATATCATCGCCTCATCTTCAAGGGGGACACCGCGTATAGCAAACAGACTCCTCAGGCGAGCACGTGATTACGCTATTGTCAAAGCTGACGGAAATATTACTGGTGAAGTGGCGAGAAAAGCGTTTGACCTCGAAGGAATTGACAGCCTGGGGCTTGATGATCTTGATAGAATTCTTTTGAAGGTCATCATAGATTATTACAAAGGCGGGCCGGTCGGAATAGAAGCTGTTGCTGCAACCCTTTCCGAAGAAGTGAACACTCTTGAGGAGATGGTGGAGCCATATCTTCTCAAAATCGGTTTTTTAATCCGCACAAAACGAGGAAGAATGGTCTCACAGGAGGCATATAAACATCTCGGTATTCCATTTACTGTTTCTGGCCAGGCTTCTTTATTCGCTTGAGAATATAATAAAATATGTTTTTTGACTCTTTTTATTCTCAAAACAAGTGGAAATTACAATATAAAATTTCTTTGTTTAGAAAAATAATAATAAAATAAGTAAAAATTATTCTTGCAAACTTCTTAAGATTTTGATAATAATATAGAAAAGTATTTTTCATTTTTATTAACGTTGTTAAAAGTATTTTAAAAATTCAAAAGCTGTGGAAATTGTGTAAATATTTTTACCAAAATATTTGAATTTATAAGGATATCAGTAATGAAAATTATAAACCCTTTAATACATCCTATTAAAGTAATTATGTTCATTTTTATGGTTTTTATACCATTATCCTGTGTGTTTTCTCCAAATTCGGGTGAAAAAGTAAAAAATGATCAACCGGGTGTGTTTGTTGAACCGACGACATATTCGAAAGTGATTAGTAACCTGCAGGTGGCATTTGCCCGCAGGGATATTGATTTTTATGAACGATGCCTACATGAAAATTACTTTTACATCAGCCCGTCGGATGTTGACGAATTCGATCTTTACTGGTCACGTTCCGAAGAGCTTGAGGTAATGAGGAATCTCATGAATGGCTGCAGAGAAATCGTTTTTACACATAGTAGAATAAATATTTTCGAAGAGTACGGCAAAAACGTACCAAACAAACCAGATGGCGCTATGATTGACAGCGATGACGAACATCCGGATGAAATCTGGTATGTAGGCAACTATTATATTACCATTGATATCTTTACAAATGATTTTGGAGACTTTAAAGTACAGCAGGATATGCAGTTTATTATGGTTGAAAATTCTGAGACACACCTTTTTTCTATTATCCAGTGGATAGATAACAATCAAATTTCACAATAAAAAAACCATCCTGTCAAGCAGATGTAAGTGAATAAAAAACTGAAAATATTTACCATACGATTTTTTTATGTCTTTTTGCCCCTGATTGCTCTTGTTGCATTAGGGGCTTCTTCATACTTATGGTACAAAGCTTTGACACCTGAACCTGAAAGGATTTCTTTAATCAGCGAGTCACGGGTATCGCCGCACGCCTTTTCAACTGACCTTGAGAGGAATTTACAGGCAGTCCTTGAAAAATTCGGAATTACTGAAAACAATATAAAAAGTAAAAAACCCGAAACTTTTAAAGATGAAATTGGGCTGATATATATAATAAACATACCTGAGAAAGTATCATTGACATTGATAAATCTCAAGATCACAACCATGGTTGAAGAAATGGGAGGGCAAGTTTTTCTTGGCAAAGAGGGTTCGGGCGGCAGAACACTTACGCTTGGCCTGGGAGCAGGTAAAACGCGCACAGATATAGTCATTTTCAGGAAATCACGGGATTTAGCAACAATAATATTACCGAAAGTTGCGGTTATTATTGACGATCTCGGGATAAAAAGCGTTGAACTGGCACACAGGCTCTGCGACATAAAACAAGTTTTGACAATAGCAGTTTTGCCTTTTCAACGGTATACTTCAAAGGTTGTTGACCTCGCACGCGAAACGAAAACACCGTATATTCTTCATATGCCGATGGAACCGAAATCGAAAGATGCAAATCCCGGTAAAGGAGCGCTTTTTGCTGGAGATGACAGAGCAACTGTTGAAAAGAAACTTGCAAGGGCATTTAAAAGTGTTGATAAGGCCGAAGGTCTCAACAATCACATGGGCTCAAAAGCAACTGAAGATGACCGCACAATGGAATATGTGATGGATTATTTACATAACAATGATAATTTTTTTCTGGACTCTAAAACATCAGGAAAATCAGTGGGGTATCCCGTTTCTCAAAAGAACGGTGTCAGAGGTGCAGTAATCACCGGTTATATCGATGTGGAGGATGACAAGGAGTACATAGAAAAACGTCTTGAGATTCTGATAAAGCATGCCGAGCAAAATGGTTACGCTATTATCCTCGGACACGACAGGCCTAATACTGTCTCTGTCCTTGAAAAGAAGCTTCCTGAATACGAAGAGAAGGGGATACAATTTGTAAGGGTATCCGATTTGGTTTATTAACCTGTATTATTTACAAACTCGAAAATATTCCCCAAAAATCTGAACCGGGATTAATGGGATTAATTAGATTACAATGATTGAAAGAAAATAATCCCGGCAATCCTTTAATCATGAAAATCCTGTTTCAGACAATGGATGAACCTATGACTCTGAATTGTATTATATTGAAATAAATATACGCTTAAACTCAACAGGCCACCGATAACGTAAAACAAACTCATTACCACGTCTCGTATCTGACGATTTCATCAAGCTTTTTGCGTCTTTTTTCAGGGCGCTGATCAGAAGGCCGTCCGATTGTCAAAAGCCCTACAACACGGACATCATCTTCCGGTATAGAGAGAACTATTTTTATCTGGTCCTCATAAAATGCTCCAAGCCAGCATGTCCCAAGACCTAATTCATATGCAGTTAGAGCCATGTTTTCCATGGCGATGGCAACATCAAGATTATAAGCATGCTGCCCGCAGGTCATTACATAATCAATTCCTGTACCGCAACAGGCAATAACCACGGGAGCTTGTGCAACAAAGCTCTGGCCTTTGGCGGCGACTGAAAGTTTCTGTCTCATTTTTTCATCCCTTACAACAATAAACTTCCAATCCTGTAGATTCTTTGCTGACTGAGAGAATCTCGCGGCCTCAATTATAGTATTGAGGTCATTTTCGCTTACAGGTTCGGGAAGATAGTGCCTCACACTGAAACGGCCTTTTATCGCATCCAGTACACTCATTGCAAAGCCTCCGTTTTTGTTTAAACATTATTGAGTCATTCGTATTGTGATAATTATAAATAAAACTTATATTAAGTAATAATCATTTAAAATGTAAACAACAGAAATAATAATTTTTTTATATTATTTGCATTTCTGTTCCGTTAAGGTAGATTCATGAATATTTTTGTCAGATATGTTATTAAAGAACATATTGCGCCATTTTTTTTCGCTTTCTTTGTAATAATGTTCGTGCTCATTCTGAAGCTGATGCTTGAACTTATAGACCTGCTCCTGTCAAAAGGGGTGGGATTGGTTTTTATGGCTCAGCTTCTTGCGTATAACCTTGCCTGGATGATTGCTCTGGTTATTCCTATGAGTGTACTTGTTGCATCCGTAATGGCTTTTGGCAGGATGGGAGCGTCAAATGAGATTATTGCTATGAAGACAGCGGGAATATCCATGCACAGGATTGTTTCACCTGTACTTTTCCTTGGAATTCTGCTCACTCTTGGTATGGTCTGGTTTAACAATAACGTCCTTCCGGAAGCAAACCTCCGGGCCGGAAGTCTGAAAAAAGCGGTCTTTCTGAAAAAACCACTGTTCTCCCTGAAAAACCGCCATGGCCAGTTTGTAAGTGATAATGATCTTCCATATACAATCCATTTCAGTGATATTGACAACGAAACCGAGGAAATCAGAAGCATAACTCTGTTTCAGAAAGGAGAAAATAATTCCCAGACTATTATTATTGCCGATAGAGGGAAGTTCATAACAAGTCCCGACCGCCTTTTGCTCGTCCTTAAAAACGGTGAGATTCATCAGAAAGATCCAAAACAAGAGGATAGATATTTCAGAAGTACTTTTGAGCAATTTACGTATGTTGTAAAAGATATTGATTTCGGTTTTGACACTTCATACAAATCTCCTCGAAATGACCGCAACATGCCATCCCTGATGATGCGTGAACAAATTAAAGAACTTGAAAAAATGTCAGCCTCCTGGGAAAAACGCATACTTACACTCCCGAAAAACGAACCAAACCGCGAAATTCAACTTAAAAGTATCAAAGCTCAAATAAGAAACTGGGATTATAGAATAGCATCGTATCTTGTCGAAATACACAAAAAAAATTCAATACCTTTCGCTGCAATTATTTTTGTTCTTATCGGTTCATCGCTCGGAATGCTCGCCCGTAGATCTGGCGCCTCGATAGGAATCGGTATGTCTATAGGTTTTTTTACTTTATATTATATGTTTCTCATAGGAGGAGAAAGTGCCGGCGACCGTATGATTGTTGCTCCCTGGCTGGCTATGTGGGCGCCAAATATCGTGCTCGGCGCTGCCGGTATTGCAATATTTATTTATGCCGCCAGAAGATAATGGTATGAATTCATAAAATAAAATTAAACCAAAACCATCATTTATTAAATTTTAATAGCTCGGATTATTTTTAAAATTATTTTTCCGCAGAGTACGCAGAGGAAAAAATAATTGAAAAAGTTTATGCAACATTTAAACACGAAAAATTTACAATAACTAATATTTACTTATCTCAGAGGCCTCTGCTGTATAATTTATGAAGAGTTTATACTTAACGCTTATTCCATCGGCAATAACACTCGGTTCATCAGGTGATAATTCATGAGAAAAGTATCTCTTTATGTTCTTAAAGAATTCCTTTCCTTTCTTTGGTATATAATTCTTGCTTTTATTGCAATTTTTGTCCTCGTCGATCTTGTGGAAAATTTCGACGGATTCATTGACAACAAATTGAAGAGTGGTTTAATTTTCCTCTATTATATCTTTTATTTGCCATATATCGTTGTTTTAACGCTGCCAGTATCCATGCTTCTCGCTACAATGTTCAGCCTCGGAAGGCTCGGTGGAGATAATGAGATTATCGCTGCAAAAGCTTCTGGAATTAGTCTTTACAGAATTCTTCTGCCGCTGTACGTTTTTTCTTTTCTGATGGGATTTGTCGTGATGTTTTTCGCAGAATCCTTTGTTCCCCGCACAAATCTATACAGAGAAGACATAATGATGCAAAAAAATGAATACAAATTTACGCTTTCAAGAAACAGGGAGATGGATAGGAACATGGTCTATCTGTCAAACAACGACGGGCGAATAATATTTGCACGCAGCTATTCGTCAACAAATAAAATCGCTCGTAACGTTTTTATTATTGAACAGACACAGATTTCAACAAATGAAAACAATAATAGTGATATGAAGCGCGAAAGCTTGCTCAGCAGAATTGATGCCCGTTATATGATATTCTCAAACGAAATGTGGACTTTGCACAATGCTGTCGTAAGAACATTTACTGATAATGGTGAGGTTCTTGAGCACCATAAAACCCTTCCGGCGCCCTTCATTACCAGAAAACCATCCGATTTTGCCCGTATCGACCTAAAACCTGACGAGATGAACTATTTTCAGCTAAGCAAATATATTGAAAAAGTGAATGACATGGGAGGCGATGCATCTGACAGGCTTGTGGATTTATTCCTGAAGATATCATTCCCATTTGTGTCATTTGTGATTGTTTTTTTCGGAGCTCCTATGGCAGCAGGTTCAACGAAACGCGGGAAAACCGCTTCGTTCGGTATCGCACTTGTTATAGCTTTTATATATTATTCTCTCGTTCATGCGTGTCAGGTGCTGGGAAGGAACAATGCACTCGAGCCTTTTACAGCAGCCTGGTTACCGAACTTATTGTTTTTTTGTGTTGGACTTTTTATGCTCGCTCATGCAAAAAAATAGATGTTAGTTAGTAAATAAGTTTCAGATTATTCAGTTCAAGTATGTATTTTTCACTTTGCCTCTTTAGAAATCTCATACATTTTCATTTTGCGATATAGAGTGGTTCGATTTATTCCGAGAAGCTTTGCGGAGGTTTTACGCTGCCACTCGCATTTTTCCAGTGTTGCAATAATATGTTCTCTTT
>JABHYP010000660.1 GCA_018656855.1 Candidatus Latescibacterota bacterium
ATATCATGTCCGATATGTGGGGCGGCGGCAATCCTTTCACCGCACAGGGATTTTTAGCTATCGGCAAATCAACGATAAATGAGGTCGCAGATTCCCTGAAAAGCACGAATCCTGAAACGATAGGACGCGCTGCTATGACAATTCACAAGATGTCCGAACAGGACGAATCGGGCGCTTTTTTTTCCGGGCAGGATCGTAAGATGATAAGAGAGCGGCTTATTGCCAACCTGAACAGCGAGAATGTTAATGTGAGGATATATACAATTGTTGCGCTCAGGAGCTTTGGCGATGATTCCGTGATCAGTTTCCTGGAACAAGTAGAAAGGCATGATGCCCACAAGGATTCGGGCGGAACATACGAAGTAAGGATCGAGGCAACGGAAACCCTGAAAAAGCTCCGGAAGTAAAATTAGTCCCGAGCTTCATGCTCTATAACATATTATAAATTGACACTGGCAATAAGGTAGAGAACGCCGCCAGCAGCAATTCCGCCAAGGACTTGAGCGATGATGTATGGCAAAAGCCTGTTTGCGGAAAAACGACCTCCGGCCCAGAGACCTATGGATACAGCAGGATTGAGATGACATCCTGAAATATGTCCTATTGTATAGGCCATTGTTAGTACCGTCAGACCGAAAGCACAAGCCACACCGAGAAGACCGATACCCACATCAGGGAAAGCCGCAGCGAGTACTGCGCTCCCACATCCGCCGAGTACCAGCCAAAGCGTTCCAAAAAATTCAGCCCCAAATTGTTTCATATCGCTTCTCCTTTACAAACCTACTTAGAGGAATAAGAAATAATGATGAAAAGCTTTGGGATGATTGCTTTTTTGAAAAATCCTACTAAATTAATAGATTACTGAAGCTTGCCGTCTTGGGCGTCTTGTTTCATTTTCTCGTTGGCCATCACCGCAATTTCTACTCTGCGATTAGCCTGTTTACCCTCGGCGTTGTCATTGGACGCAACAGGTTGGATTTCGCCGTAACCGACCATCTTCATGCGTAAATCGGCGACGTTCATCTTTTTCAGGTAATCCGTCACCGATTGAGCTCGGCGTTCGGAAAGCTTTTGGTTGTATTCCTCGGCGCCATCCGAATCGGTGTGTCCTGCAACAATGATGTCGGTATCGGGGTATTTCTTGAGCACTTCCGCAATCTTTTGGATATTCTGCTGAGCCTGGACCTGGAGGGATGCCTGATTGGTCTGAAAAAGAATTCCAGATTCCATGGTAAGCTGAATACCTTCTCCAATCCGTTCCACCTTGACGCCTTCCACTTTCTTCAACTCTTCAGCCTGTTTATCCATGTTCCGGCCTATGAGGACACCGGCGGTTCCCCCCACTGCTGCACCAATGATGGCTCCTTTGGTCTTGTTCCCGGATTGATGGCCGATGATCGCGCCTATGGCACCGCCCAGGGTCGTGCCGATGGCGCCGACTTTTAATTTGTTGTTTGCCGAGCAACCAGAAAACATGATCAATAAATATGCTATCAGTGTGGCTGTTATTCCAAATCTACCATGTTTCATGTGATTTCCTTTTCGAAAGAGATGATAAGCGACATTCCTCATATCAAAATCATGAGGGCTAATAACTCCGAATTATCCTGGAGACAAGTTTAAATTATGATATTTGTATAATTGACACAAGGTTTTTTCCTGCGAAAGAGTCGCTTATTTTGGGATGCTTGTAATGGATCGCTTTGAAAATCACCACATAGAGACAGCTATACCCTGTTTTTATTAAAAAGACTCTATGTTAACCGGCACAGAATCGTAAGCGTTCTATCCGGGACAATATCTTTGCAAACAACCTTTTGTCTATCGCAACCTCAGCCATCTGAAACATTACATATCTATTGTGTCTGATAATCTGAAGCTGTCAGACTGTCCGTGTTGACCAGTTTTCAAGCCACCGGTAATGCGGACGGAGGTAGGCTCCACGTGTCGAAGATGCATGAGCGCTCAGCCTTTCGAGGAGTTCCTTCTCGTCCGGAGATGATACGGGATTATATATAGACTCAAGATTCTCACTGAGTTCATGCATACTGTTCATGGCCGGCATAACACAGTCAATTTCAGTTCTCCTATATATATGACGCAGCATCGCCTGGGCTAAATTCGCTTTTTTATCATTGAAAAAACCTTTTTTACTCGCAAATGCGGTCATGTCATCGCTTCCCATGGGCTTGATTCCCAGAATTCCCAGGCCAATCTGTTCGCACATCGGAATTAATGCTGAATAGTCGTTGGGCAAATCTATCTTTCTGGTGAACCTTCCGATATTGTGATGGAAATTATAAACGATCATCACAAAATCAAGAATATCCCTGTAATCTTCAACATAGCCGGTCATGGATGTGGCATCATGGGAAACCACGCCGATGGCACGGATTTTACCGGCTTTTTTGCTTTTTTCCAGAATACTTATCCGGTCGTCATCAACTCTATTAATACGATACAGGTCGATGTAATCGGTACGGAAGGTTTTCAGCGCACCGTCGATTTCATCCTGAAGCTTATCGGTGGGATTAACAGCGTATAATGAAATAATTACCTCTTTGCGGATATCCCGGAGGCTTTTACTCATCGGTTCAAATTGCTTATACCCGCCGTGGTCGTAAACATCAAACGTGTTGATACCGCCCTCGAAACCCATTTTTATGATCCTGTCACGGCGACGGGGCTTTTTGATGAGCGAACTTTCCAGATGTGATCCGAATCCCAGCCTGGAAACCTCGATACCTGTTTTACCGAGCTTTGTTCGCGGCACAACTCCTGCCGGCCTGTATCCGCCGG
>JABHYP010000661.1 GCA_018656855.1 Candidatus Latescibacterota bacterium
CCGCGTTCGATTGTTGTCCGGTCAACATATCCCATCTGGTCGGCTGTGAGGACTTTCATGGTATGATTCCAAATTCAAGATTCAAAATAAATGAGCGGTTGAAACTATTCACTTTAGGTTTTATCCTTTATCTCTGTTCTTTTCATCAACTATCTCTATTAGTTCGCGTATATCATCAATGGCATAGTCGGCGCCTTCCCTTCCCGAAGGCTTGCGCTGAAAGGCAAAACCATACCGGGCAAAAACAGTGCACATACCGGCTTTACGCGCTCCTACAAGATCACGCTCAGGCCAGTCTCCTACCATGATTGTTTCCTGAGGTTCGACATTAATCAATGAAAGCACTTTCCTGAACGGTGTCAGGTTGGGTTTTTTTAAGCCTGTATCCTCATACGTAATGACTGTGTCGAATGTATGCTGAAGCTGAAGATAACAGAGCCTGAGCCAGGCTTCTCTGCGGGGAGCATCGGAAAGAACCGCAAGCTTGAGCCCTCTTCTAAGCAGTCCTGTAAGTGTAAGGGTCACGTGAGGATAAGTAACAAGAGATGCCTCTCTCGCCTTGCGGTATGCCACCACACCGCTGGAAAGGATTTTCCAGTCAATATGTCCAAGATTCTTCTCCAGAAAAATGTTAAATACTTTCTGGTACTCTATGCCTTCCTTATCATATATTGCGTATAGTTCTCCTATTGCATCCCCGGATTCCACGTTAAGCCCCGAATCGATCATTGCCTTAACCGCAGCTTTAATCGCATTTTCCTTCATAGCCATGAAATCCATGATTGTATTATCAAGATCAAATATTACAGCTTTAATCATAATTTTAACTCAAAAAAAATATTTATTTTAATTTATAACTTTATTTTTCATGTCAGGATTTTCTTTATCATCATCCCATCGAATAGGATTAATTATTATATAATTTCTGATATTCAATAATTCTTTTTCATCTCTGATAATCCTGTCATAAAATCGGGATTGCCATTCCAAGTGAATGTGATTTATGGTTGCCCATTTTTTGACGCCGATTTTGAATCCTCGTATGATTGATGCCAGATTTTTTGATTGTGGCCCGAATTTATTTGGTTTTCTGTGCCGTGAAAACGAATGTCGTGGTAGAGACGCATGTAGAGACGCAAGATTTTGCGTCTCTACCACATTATTATCAATAATAATTATCCCATGCACATGATTGGGCATTATAACAAATTCATCCAATTTTACAAACGGGAAATGTACCGGAATTTCCCGCCAACATTGTTCGGCGATATTCCCCATATCGGATAGTATCATTTCGCCATGTTCAAACTGTCCGAACACGCTTTCACGGTTTTTAACGCACATGGTTACAAAATAATATCCGTTTCGTGAATAATCCCATTCTTTCAATCGGGTGGATGGAATACGGTATTTATTTTTGAATAAATTGTTGGTCATTTATAACGCCAAATTGCATTTTTTGTATCATGAATGAACCGCGTTTCGGTGAAATGCGGGAAAATTGTGCGATATGTGTATTGGTTGTAAGAGACGCAAGATTTTACGTCTCTACAACGTTCATTTTAATGAATTTTTAATTATCCATATTCTTTCTATGAAATGATTTTTTCAACTCCCGGTTCAACGATTTCCATCTCGTCATAGAGACGTTGCATGCAACGTCTATACTTTAACTATAAGCGCAACCTCGTCGCAGTCTGGGAAATGTATGCAGTTAATGCATTCAGTCCATATTTTGTGGGGAAGTTCGGATTTGTCAATATCTGTAAAACCCATGTGCCTGAAAAATTCATCGTTATATGTGAGTACAAAAACTTTCTCAATCCCAAGGTTTTTAGCATCAGCGAGAAGCGCTTCAACAATGGGCCGTCCAAGACCTTTGCTTATATATTCATCCCTGATGGCCAGCGAACGCATTTCCGCCAGATCCGACCACATAACATGCAGTGCGCCGCAGCCGGCAATTTCACCGTCGATTTCCACAACAACATAATCCCTCACATTGTCATAGATGCGTGAGATGGGACGTGGAAGCATGATGCCCTTTTCAGCATGTTTGTTCACAATGTTTGAAATAAAAGAAACATCATCAACTCTTGCAGACCTTACGACCGCATTAAGTGGTAAATGTGACTGCTTCATGTATTCAGTCTTTCTTAAAAGTGTCTGAGGATATATCCTCATCGGAGAGGAGGATTTTAGCCCTTTTAGTTTGCTCTTCAAGAGCTTTCTTTCCAGTTCCTCCCGCTATAGAACGGCGGTCGGTGGAAGCATGCAGGTTGAAAAGTTTTTTTACATCATCACTGAAAAGTTCAGAATGTTTTCTGAAGGTTTCCATCGGAATTTCTGACATCCCGGTGCCGTTTTCAACTGACCATTTGACAAGTCTGCCTGCTACCTCGTGCGCTTTTCTGAACGGCATACCCTTTTCAGTCAGATAATCAGCAATATCTGTCGCAAAAACAGTATCATCAAAAACCGCTTCCATTCTGCCTGTGTTGAACTCGAGCGTATCAATTACTCCTCCGGTTATCCGGAGGCATCCATCGATGGTTTTAAGTGAATCAAAAAGCGGTTCCTTGTCCTCTTGCAGGTCCTTGCTGTAACTCAACGGCAGCCCTTTCATGACAGTGAGCAGCGACATGAGGTTGCCATAAACACGTCCCGTTTTACTCCGCACCA
>JABHYP010000662.1 GCA_018656855.1 Candidatus Latescibacterota bacterium
AGTGTTGTCTTCCTTTCAGAGGATAACTATGGGAATATTTATTTTAAACTTACATCACCGATTAAGAACACAACTCAGATATGGAAATATAGTTCTGATTTAACTTTTATGGCAAAGATTGACTACGTGCAGGATTACATGAATAATCAATTTTCAGTTATGAATGACCTGGTTATTGACGGTGCGGGAGATATTTACTTCTTACTTTTAAAAGAATCTGGCGTCCAGGTCATAAAATGGTCAGTACAGTAAAAGTGCTGTTTTACTTATAAACTCCAACTTAACTTTATCAACAGGAACTGTTTTCTATCACTGAATTACTGTTTTGCAAATTCTGTTCTTTGACAAAACGAGTGCGGTCAGATTTAATATTTCCTTGCTTTTTCTTCTGTATTGCAACATATTTTAACATTGTTCAATATGTAATTCATTGTTACACAATGAGGTTTTAAAATGCCTGACCGCTATGTACTCGACTTTGAAGAACCGCTGAATAAAATTCGCCAAAAAATAAAGGAAATGGAATCCTGGTCGGAAAAAAAACCCGATTATGCTATTGCTGAGATAAAACGTCTTGAGGAGCAAGAAAAACGCCTCAGCAGAGAAATATATTCAAACCTGACCAACTGGCAGCGTGTTCAGGTCTCGCGCCACCCCAACCGCCCTTACACTCTCGATTACATCGATATGATGATGACCGATTTTACCGAACTACATGGTGACCGTTATGCCGGTGACGATCCAGCTATGGTTGCCGGTTTTGCAAAGCTTGATGAATATCCTCTCGCTGTAATCGGCCAGCAGAAGGGGCGTGACAGTGAATCGCGAGTAAAAAGGAATTTTGGGATGCCTAATCCTGAGGGTTATCGCAAAGCGCTCAGAATCATGAAACTCGCGGAAAAATTTTCACGGCCGGTGGTCACATTTATTGACACACCCGGTGCGTTTCCCGGAATCATGGCAGAAGAAAAAGGCCAGGGAGAGGCGATTGCGCGAAATCTCATGGAAATGAGCCATCTTGGTGTTCCTATAATTGTAATCATTATAGGTGAGGGAGGTTCAGGCGGCGCACTCGGTATTGGAATCGGAGACAGGATTATTATGCTAGAAAACGCTTGGTACTCGGTTATAGCCCCGGAATCATGCTCAACTATCCTTATGAGAAACACTGAAAAGAAAGACATGTTTGCTGAATCCCTAAAGTTGAGCGCTCCTGATCTTAAGAAACTTGGCATAATTGATATTATTATCCCGGAACCTGTTGGCGGCGCTCATAATAATCCGAAGATGGTGGTAAAGAAATTAAAAAGCGAGATTCTTTCATTACTCAAAAGCCTTAAAAAGCTTTCTCCCGATGAACTTGTGAGTTCCAGAATAAAAAAATTCAAATTGCTTGGGCGATGGTCTGAGTAATAACGCGGCAATTAATTTTGTGTCGCATAAATATTTATTATTCTGCAAAAATTTAAAAAATAGAAACCTACTCTTCTCTATAAAGAAAATATGAAAAGCGACGATAACGGCAAGAAAACCCTTATAAGAGTATGGTATGCTGATACTGACCAGATGGGAGTTGCTTACAACGGTGTTTATTTAACCTGGTTTGAAATTGGAAGAACCGAACTCATGAGAGGTACCGACTTAACCTATAATGAAATTGAAAAGTTCGGTATTCACCTTCCTCTCATTGAAGCGGGAATAAAATATTTGAAACCCGCCCGTTATGATGACATCTTAACTATTGCAACAATTCTGGATGGGGAATTAGGAGTTCGTATCAGATTTCTCTACGAGATATGGAGAAACGATGAAAAACTTACTACTGGCTTTACAGAGCATGTATTTACAGATAAAAACTTGAAACCTACAAGGCCTCCGAAAGAGTTGCTCAATTTACTGCAAAAAATTAAGGTAAACCCTCATGCCGATTTATGACACAACGAAGGATGAATCATAATAATTCAGAAAATCCTGGGACAAATCTTTATGACGTGCAATAACTTTGAATTTTGAACTTGTTTTCGTATTAAATATTTAAAAGAAGGTATAAAGTTATGATCGATAAAGAACTGCTTAAAATCCTTGTGTGCCCTGTATCAAAGGGAAAGCTTGAATATAATGAGAAAGAAAACGTTCTCATTTGCCAAGAATCGAGATTAAAATACCCGGTTGAGGATGATATTCCCATCATGCTTCCCGAAAGAGCAGAGAAATTTTAATTCCTTTTTTTACTTGATTTTAATTACTAATAAATATTATATTAGTTACTAATTAAAAGTTTTTCATCAAAATGAGGTATTTGCTTATAGTCATTTGCTAAGGGTTTTTTAGATTTAAATGTATTCTTTGTACGAGTGTATCTATTTAAATACCCTTGCGTGTGACTTCATGCAATTTCTCATTTTTTATTTTGTTATGGCGTGAGGGTATTCAACTCAACGCCTTTTTTATTGTCGGAAAAATGAATGCTAAAACTCTTGAAAAAATATATAATACTTTTTGCTGTTCTTTTGATGAGCCTTGTTAGCTGTGCGGGATCAGCGATAACTGATATTTCCGTACTTTCAAGCAACTTGAACGGATTGGATATTTCATATCGCCCATCGCCGGCACAAATAGATACATTTAATATTGATGACAAAACATACAGTCAATTTAATTACGACTACCATACTCCGGTCAATCCTTCCGGTGCGCCATCTGTTCCCGCACGAAAAGTGTTTTTCGCAGCTCCCCGGGGTATCAAACCGGCCATTGAGATTAAATACTTTTCTCAATCAATCCTGCCTGATATCGTTCTTCTTCCTGTGCCTCGATTAGAGAAAGACCAGAGCGGTTTCTTTGTTGAGGTGTTTGAAGAAAATCCTGCTTATTATGCTCTAAGCGGATACAGGCCGAACAGTTTCGCTGAACTGGGCGATCATTTCGAAGCTGACGGTGTTTCTATTTGGAGCCTTAATTTGACTCCTGTTTTGTATGATGCTCGTGCCTTATCTGCGGCAAAAGCAGACAGTTTTGATGTACACATTACTTTTAGCGCCGGAAAAACTGCTTTACAAAGCGTTTTGGGGAGCATGCCGGACTATGTTATAAACCGCGAAGCATTTATGGATTTAGGCGCAAATAAAGCCGTCTCGACAAACAATCCATTTGCCAATGGTGAATGGTATCGGATTACACTCAAACAAAATGGAATGTATAACATATCCGGCAAAGAACTTGCTGATGCAGGCTTTCCTGTGGGTAGCGTTAAATCCGACGATATATGTATGTTTTACGGTGGTGGAAAACTTCTTAAAGAGCTTCCTTATGAACTTACAACCGATGATTTTCATGAAATGTCACTGAAAATAAAAGACGGTGGGGATGGTGTTTTTGACAAAAACGACACCATTATATTCTATGGTGAATCACTTTCGCGTTTCATTATCCGTGAAAGAAGACCAACCCCTTATGAAAAGATTATTGACGAAACACAGTATCAGAATCATCTTTTTTCGGAAGAAAATGTATACTGGCTAACTATTTCAAGTGAAGGCGAACCCAAAAGAATTGCTACCTTCGGGAAAACTTCTGAAAGCGATTATGACGAGATAACCACCTATCGCAACCTCAAACATCTTGAATATGAAAATATGCTCGAGCTTGAAAAGGGAGGCGTCGAATGGTACTGGGAAGCGATCACGAATAAGACCAAAAGCTATCCATTTAAAACCCCGAACAATGTATCCGGCCATCCGGTAAACTTCAGGATAGGCTTTCTCAATCAGAATAAGAAGCTCAGGCATTTCCTTGAAATATATGTAAATGATGGCAGCCCTGCCAGCGCTGAGTTTTATACCATCGAAAAAGGTTCTATTAACCTTGAATTCGATGCCGAACTTTCATCATCTGACAATTATATATCCATTCAGCGCATTGGAAACCCGACTGATTTTATCCATCTCGACTGGATTGAGATTGACTATGAATGCGAACTTGCTTTTGTTAACAGTCAATTTGAATTTTTCTATAGAGGAGATGATAAATCCCATTGGTTTATAGTATCTAATGTTTCAAAATCATCCATTGAAATTTATGATACGACCTATCCTGCTGTACGCGAAAACGTTAGCGCTGTTTACGATAATGAAGAGAAAACCCTGAAGTTCCTTGCGGCTGCTCAGAAAGGCTACTTGGCGCGTTATACACTGTGTGATCCCGCATCATACCTCAAAGTATCATCCATTTCAAAGAAGGAAATGAAAAATCTGAGAAATCCCGGTAATAATGCGAATTATATCATTATTTCTCACAATATGTTCATGGAAGAAGCGGTTAAGCTTGCAAGCTGGAGGTCACATGATTCAAAGACAGATCCGCTCATCCCTTTTGTGGTTGATGTTGACGATATTTACGATGAATTCAACTGGGGCGTGTTCGATCCTGCGGCAATAAGAGATTTTCTCAAGTTTACCCGGGAAAACGGTGACCCAAATAACCGATATTACTGCTGTTTAATAGGAGATACATCATACAAATACAAACATCTTACTGAAAATCAGGCCGAAAAGAACTTTGTTCCTACTTTTACGGACATTGACTCACATGGTGTTTTAACTACTGATGATTATTTTACATGGTATGACAAACAGAATATGCCCGCCTTTGCAATCGGACGTTTATGTGTTTCAGACAGTGAAACCGCGCAAATTCTTATTGATAAAATAATTGAATACGAAAGAAATCCCGAACCGGGTCTCTGGCATAATCGAATTCTATTTATAGCGGATGATGAACTCAAGGAAAAGGGTATCGGCCAGGATAAAATTCACAGTGTGCAGATAGAAAATATTGAAAGCGGCAGCAGTATACCAGACAACTTTGAACGATTAAAAATCATGCAAGTAGAATATCCCTTGAAAAATCTTAGAAAACCGGATGTTACCGAGGCTCTTCTTTCTGCAATCAATGACGGGTATTTAATAGCCAATTATATCGGACACGGCAATGATGATCTTCTTGCACATGAACATATACTTGTAGGCACACGAGATATTGAACGCTTTAATAATGCCGGAAGAATGCCGCTGTTCATTCTGGCATCATGCGCCGTAGGCAATTTTACACAGACAGATAATATTTCTCTTGCTGAATTGCTGCATCTAAATAAGAACGGCAGCTGTATCGGAGTGATAGCTGCCTCGAGCGAAACTTACAGTAATCCGAATTACAAACTTAATGAAGAAATTTATCGAAATCTCTTTAACAGAGACATAAACCCTGATTGTAGAATAGGTTATGCTCTTCAAGTGGCCAAGCATTATATTCAGGGTGAAAATTCTTCACGGTATCAGTTGTTCGGTGATCCGGCTACACGCCTGATGATTCCAAGATACGGTTTTTCGGTTAGCTCTGCTGATACGGTTTTTAGGCTACAGAAACTTGATCTTTCGGGAAGCGTGACTGACGGTGAAAATAAAATCCCTTATAATGGTAAAATGCACATAAGAGCCAGGGGTCCGAAAATCCATAAAACCTATTACACAAATAGAAATATAAACGCGATAAAATATACACAACCCGGTAAAACATTTTATTTAGGTGAACTTGCCATATCCGGGGACAGTTTCGATACAGCGCTTGTGATTCCTAAAGATGTTCCTTCAACCGATGATAATTCAGCTATTTACCTATTTGCTACCGGTGAAGGTATAGAAGCGACAGGAACTATCAATGATTTTACCATCGGTGGACTTTATAAGAATGCGCCTGATGATAGACATGGTCCGGAAATAGAGCTTGAAATTGATGGGAAAATATTCAGCGACGGCGCTTTTATTAACCACCAACCTACGCTTAAGGCAACTATCAGTGATTCCTCTAGTATTAACATATATGGCAACCGGGGACATAATATTACACTGATAATTGACAAAACGGAAAGTTTTGTTCTGACCGATCGATTCAAGACGATTGATGGCTATACAACAGGAGTGCTTGAATATACGCTTCCGATTCTGTCCCCCGGAGAACATATTCTTGACATGAACGTTTACGATACCTACAACAATGCGACAAAAAAGCGTGTGATAGCTAATGTCTACGGTTCAAAAACCGGCGATATAACAATTATGAACTTACTGACTTATCCAAACCCTATGAGCTCAGATGGGACGAATTTCACTTTCAGCCTTACTGATAACTCACGATATGCTGATATTAAAGTTTATTCACAATCCGGGAGGCTTGTCGATTCAATAAGATTTCCAGCTGAATACGGCTTTAACAAGCATCACTGGAAACCACCCTTTGTACTCGCAAACGGCGTATATTTTTACAAACTGACAGTAAAAAGTGTAAATGGCAGAGCATCGTCTAAAATTGAAAAATTGGTTGTTATGAGATAATAAAACAGTCTGTAAAGGAGGCTACAATGAAACGTATTTTTGTATTTACCCTTTTGTTTGCTGCATGTTTTATCGGTTATACCGGTTTTTCTCATGCAGATAATGAGTTTCAGGCAGGATTACCGGTCTTGATCATTGAACCGGGAGCAAAGCAGGCGGGAATGGGAGAAGCTTATTCAGCGATAGCCGATGACGCATCTGCAGGCTATTACAACCCTGCCGGCCTCGCATTTCAGGATAAAAACGTAAAAAACCTCCAATTCATGCACATGAACTGGCTTACCAGTTTCG
>JABHYP010000663.1 GCA_018656855.1 Candidatus Latescibacterota bacterium
AATTATCCGGAGCTGGCTTTGGTAATTCTATCAGAAATATTTCCCAACTCGAATATTACGCCCAATTTGAAAATAATTTCAGTATGAAACCTGAAAGTTCATTTACGTACAAGAAAGATGGTAATGTAATACACACAAATATTCGTTACATTGAGGAGTTTGATTGGTTTCTTGTAGTCGAACAACCGGAACGGGAAGCAATAAAAAAGATTTTTTCAACCCTGTTAATTAATCTTGTCATTTGTCTTTTTATAACAAATATAGTTTTAGTGCTCATAAATATATCTGTAACTGCTTACCAGAAAAGAATAGAAACATTACGGGGCATTGTACCAATATGTTCCTTTTGCAAACAAATAAGGGATGATAAAGGATATTGGAATAGGGTCGAGTTATTTGTGGAAAAACATACCGAAGCAAAATTCAGTCATTCCATATGTCCACCCTGTATGGAGGAGCATTACCCCGAAGAATATAAATCTATTGAAATAGATAGAAAAAACGGTAAAATATAATTCTTTTAGGAACCTTAATTATATAAAGGTTCCAAGTAGAGTATGTTTATATTTGAATCCTGGAGGAAGATTATGAAAAGTAAAGTCTTAATCGTAGACGATGAATCAATGATCCGATCCACATTGAAAAGTGTTCTTTCAAGAGAACCTTACGATGTAATCTGTGCGGATTCTGGTGAAGAGGCTCTTGCAATCTTGGAAAAGGAGGAAATTGACCTGATAATAACAGATGAAATGATGCCTGGCATGACCGGCATCGAGCTTCTCGCAATTACCAGAAAAAAATATCCGGACACCTTCAGGATGATACTTACAGGATTTGCAAACCTTGATTCAGCAATTACTGCCATAAACAAAGGAGAAGTATACAGATTCTTCACAAAGCCATGCAACATAGATGATTTGATTGAAGCGATTCGACAGGCACTCGAACACAGAGAATTGAAAAGGGAAAACTTACGCCTTATTGAGAAAATAAATGAGCAGTCAAAAACCATCAGTGAACTTGAAAAGAAACAGCCTGGGATCACAAAAGTAAAAAGGGATGGTAACGGGGCTGTAATTATTGAAGATTTTTAGTTGGCCGGCAGTAATGTTTTTCACAAGCTTATTAACGTTGATGAACTATTAAAGAATATAGCTGATGGCTAATTAAAATCATTTATTACTTTAATTCAAATCGAAGATCCCATAATTTGAGTCTTAAGTATAAACCTTAGAAAATGAGACCTTAATATGAAAAAAATATTGGTAGTCGATAACGATCTCATCATGCTTGGGATAATATCGAGATTCCTTGAAGAAAAAGGGCATGAAGTATTAACGGCAAAAAATGGCATTAAAGCGCTTGATATTCTTAAGACCTACAATCCTGACACTATTTTTATTGATCTAATAATGCCCAATATAGATGGGGAATTGTTATGCAGGGCTATTAGGGGCATGGAAAAATTTAAAGACGTTTATCTGATCATACTTTCCGCCATTTCTGCTGAAGAGTGGGTAGATATTAATAAGTTCGGGGCAAACGCTTGTATTGCCAAGGGTCCATTTGATGAAATGTCTGAACACATTACAACTGCTCTTGAAGAACCGGAAATTACAAGTGAACGATGCTTATCAGGTGAAATACTCGGGCTCGAGGGTGTTTATCCCCGTGGCATAACCGAGGAGCTTCTTTCAGTAAAAAAGCATTTTGAAGTTATATTGGATAAAATGTCCGATGGTATTATTGAAGTTAATCCAGAAAGGAGAGTTATTTACGCTAATTCAGCTATATATTCAATGATAGATATTCCAGAAAAAAATTTATTAGGAACCAATTTTGTTGATTTATTTTCAGGCGATGAACACAAACGAGTATGCGATCTAATGGTGAAAATAGACGAAAGAACAAAAAAAATAACCAAGAACTCTCCATTAAGACTAAATGAATATTATATCACTTTAGACATCATACCTCTGGATAAAGACAAGAATAAATTGCTAATTATTTTAAGCGATGTGACTGAACAACACCAGGCAGAAGATGCCCTTAGAGAGAGTGAAGAAAGATTTAGATATTTGTCTGATGCTGCATATGAAGCAATAATTATTTTAAAAACGGGTATATGTGTTGATGTAAATAATGCAGCAGTAAATATGTTTGGATTAACCAGAGATGAATTTATAGGTAGTCCTGGTACAAAATTTATGGCTCCAGAATCAATCGAACTTTTAAGACAAAACAATATTCAGGATATTGTTCTGCCTTATGAATCAATCGCTCAAAGAAAAGATGGAACAAAATTTTCCATAGAAATTCAGGCACAAGAATTTTCTTATAAGGGTGAAACTGTTCAAGTTACAGCTATCAGGGACATAACCTACAACAAGCAGGCAGAGGAAGCGTTAAGAGAGAGCGAAGAAGCTCATCGAACCCTGGTAAAAGGACTGCCGGACATCGTGATGCGCCTGGACGGCGAGGGACGACACCTGTTCGTTTCCGAAAATGTGGAGGATATTGTAGACATCCCGTCTTCCAAATTCATTGGAAAGACACATAGAGAACTGGGATTTCCCGAAGCTGATTGCAAGTTATGGAGTGATTCGATCCGTAAAGTTTTCAACAACGGGGAGCAATTGGAGGGAGAATTAAAATACCGTGGGAAACGTGGGGTAAAGATTTTCAACTGGAGACTCCTGCCGGAACAAGATTCTAACAGCGGTGTTAACTCTGTACTCTCTCTCAGCCGAGATATTACCGACCATCGCCGGGCTGAAAAGGACTATCGAACTCTATTCCGGGAGATGTTGAACGGCTTCTCCTTATGCAAGGTTATATGCGATGCACAGAACAGACCTGTGGATTACCGCTTCATATCAGTAAACCCGGCATTCGATAAAATGACAGGACTGCAAGGGGAAGATGTTGTGG
>JABHYP010000664.1 GCA_018656855.1 Candidatus Latescibacterota bacterium
CCCGCCGTTCAATGAATCAACCCCTTATGCGCCAAACAGCCCGTATTCGGCATCAAAGGCAGCAAGCGACCATCTTGTCCGCTCCTATCATAAGACCTACGGTCTGCCGGTTTTGATTACCAACAGCTCAAATAATTACGGGCCTTACCAATTTCCTGAAAAGCTTATCCCGCTGATGATCCTGAATGCTCTTGAGGGTAAATCTCTGCCGATATACGGTGACGGGAAAAACGTTCGTGACTGGCTGTATGTCGAGGACAATGTAAATGCCATAGAAATTGTTCTCAAGCGAGGGAAGCCGGGCGAAACATACAACATCGGCGGTTTATGTGAGAAGACCAATATGGAGGCAGTTGAAAAGGTATGCAACCTTCTGGATTGCTCTTATCCTGATTCTCCCCATACACCTCACGCATCTCTCATCACCTTTGTCGGGGACAGGCCGGGGCACGACCGCCGTTATTCTATTGATTCTACAAAGATAAAAAGAGAACTGGATTGGGAGCCTCAGGAAACTTTTGAAACCGGGCTGAAAAAAACCTTATTGTGGTATATTGAAAATATCCGATGGGTCGAATCGGTTAAAACCGGCGAATATCAGGAGTGGATTGCCAGAAATTATTCGGAAAGATGATGCTACGCATTCATAATAAATAGAGAAAAACACCGGAGAATCACATGAAAAACTTACCACCCAAACCGAAAAGTTCTCAATACAAAGGTATTATTCTTGCCGGTGGAACTGGCACACGTCTGTATCCGCTTACCCAGGCGGTAAGCAAACAGCTTTTACCTGTCTATAACAAACCGATGATATATTACCCGCTTTCCATACTCATGCTCGCAGGTATCCGTGATATCCTTGTAATCACTTCACCGCATGACCAAAACCTGTTCAGGAATCTTTTAAATGATGGCAGCCAGTGGGGAATCAATATAAGTTACGCCATTCAGCCTAACCCGGATGGAATTGCACAGGCTTTTCTGATAGGCAGAGAATTTATCGGTACATCACCCTGCGCTTTGATTCTCGGAGATAATATTTTTTATGGCCACGGTCTGATTGAAATCCTCCAGCGAGTGTCAAAACAGGTTGAAGGCTCAACCGTTTTCGGTTACTGGGTGCGGGATCCTGAACGTTACGGAATTGTTGAATTCGATTCTCACGGCCATGCTGTGTCTATTGAGGAAAAACCCTCTCATCCCCGGTCACATTATGCTGTCACCGGGCTTTATTTCTATGATAACCAAGTAGTTGACATTGCTGCCGGATTAAAACCATCATCACGCGGTGAGCTTGAGATTACGGATGTAAATAATCACTACCTTAAACAGGAACAGTTGAAAGTGGAACTTCTCGGCCGGGGTTTCGCCTGGCTAGATACCGGGACACCCGAGTCACTCCTTGAAGCATCGACATTCATCGAAACTCTTGAGAAGCGACAGGGACAGCAGGTAGCATGTATTGAAGAAATTGCTTTTTTACTGGGATATATTGATAAAATACAGGTTCGCAAACTCGCCGAACCTCTAACTAAAAACAGCTACGGTGACTATTTACTCAATATTATTAGCGGACAGATTAGAAAATAATATTGTATACGTAAAATAGCTTCAGCTTTATACATTAATGGAGATTTTGCCATTGAAACTCACTCCAGCACAAACCCTACCTGAAATACTGCATATTGAGCCTGATGTTTTCAGCGATGACAGGGGTTACTTCTTAGAAACGTACCAGGCAAGAAAGTATGAAAAACACGGAATATCTGAAATGTTTGTCCAGGATAATTCTTCATTTTCGAAAAAGGACGTGTTGCGAGGCTTGCATTACCAGATAGGCAGACCACAGGGCAAACTGGTGTATGTTGTCCGGGGAGAGATATTTGATGTTGCTGTCGATATTCGAAAAGGTTCTCCAACATTCGGCCGGTGGGTGAGCTATATACTTTCTTCCGAGAATAATCATCAAATTTTTATCCCCGATGGTTTTGCTCATGGCTTTTGTGTGTTAAGCGATATTGCACATGTTATGTATAAATGTACGGATTTTTTTGACCCTGCATCCGCTCGCGGGATAATCTGGAATGACACGGCTTTACAAATTGAATGGCCTGTAGAGCATCCCATCCTCTCTGATAAAGACAAAACATATCAGTCATACCTTCAGAAGAACTTCCGGCATATTAACCACTGACCATTATGCTTTAACTATCTTATTTCGCCCTTTTCTTACATTCTTTGTCGCATTACGGGTATCAACTATCAGTTGAGAATTCTCAACGAGTTTGTTATAGTCAATTGATGAATGATCAGTAGCAATAAGGACAGCATCATATTCTTTCACATTTTCTGAGATTTGCAATATGCTTTTCTTACCAGCAAAAATCTTATACTTGCGCGTTTTGGGGATAGAGGGAATAAAAGGATCATAATAATCGGTTTTAGCCCCCTTTTCAAAAAGTATTTCCATTAGTTTCAACGATGGACTTTCCCTCATGTCATCGATATCTCTTTTGTAAGCAAGACCTATTATCAGCACGGATGAGTTCTTGAGTGCTTTCCCCTTTTCGTTAAGAGCATTCATTAACTCCTGTATAACATAGTGTGGCATTGATGTATTGATTTCGCCTGCAATTTCAATAAAGCGCGTCGGAAACTCATATTCGCGGGCTTTCCAGGTAAGATAGAAAGGATCTATGGGAATACAATGGCCTCCCAGTCCCGGGCCGGGGTAAAACGGCATAAAACCGAAAGGCTTTGTCTTTGCGGCATCGATAACCTCCCAGACATCTATACCCATTTTTGAATAAATAACTTTCAGTTCATTCACCAGGGCAATATTAACACTTCGGAAAATGTTTTCAGTCAGCTTTACCGCCTCGGCAGTCCGTGCGGAAGAAACCGGCACTACCTTAACCACAAGCTGTCTGTATAAATAAGCTGCAATTTCACAGGACTCACGATTGTAGCCGCCAATAACTTTAGGGATCGAATACGTTGTGTAATCCTTGTTTCCCGGGTCTTCCCGTTCAGGCGAATAGGCTAAATAGATATCTTTATCGCATTTCAACCCGCTTTTTTCAATTATCGGGAGCATGACCTCTTCTGTTGTACCGGGATATGTGGTGGATTCAAGGACAACAAGCTGGTTTTTTCTGAGATAGGGATAAATACTTTCTAACGTTGAAGTTATAAAAGACATATCGGGTTCGCGATGTGATGTCAAGGGTGTCGGAACACAGATAAGTATACCATCCACATTGCTGATTTCGGCAAAATCCGATGTGGCTTTGAATTTTCCCGTTTTATTTATGGCGGCAACCGTATCACCGGGAATATGTTTTATATACGACTGATTTGCCATTAACATATCTACCTTCGACCGGTCAGTATCAAAACCGATTGTATAAAAATCCCGGGCAACAGACTCCAGAACGAGAGGAAGCCCAACATATCCAAGACCGATAATTCCAATGCAAAATGTACGCTTATCTATTTTTTCCTTTATTATTTTGTCCATAAATAGTCTCCTGATTCGGTTTTTATATTTGAGTTCATAACTGTCCGGTATATAGTGCCGTAATACCGGGATTATATACTATTCTTTCCAATCTCCTTTGAAAAATCCCTTATTCGTGAGGATTTTCAGATGAAGAATTGTAGCCCGTTTGAGCGGAAAGAGATTCCTTGAGTTCTGCAATTCCCGAAAAACGGAAGCGAATGGAGAATATGGCTTTTCATGTCACTATCTCATAACAGAGCCATTTCATTATCCATGAATGCTAATGAAAATCTAATATAAAATATTAATAATGTTACCGAAAGCTATTACTATTTTCACTGGACGCTATTAACCTGAGTAAAATTAAGGAAGGCTAGTATTCTCTGAACTGAATCCGGCTCTAATGCAAGCGTTTCGTCACTAATTATGTGAGGCTTGCGTTGTTTGTACTGGCTTTTAACCTGGGGAATTTCGTTCGAAGCCCGGTTCTTCCGAGAAAAATCAAACACTTGTCTCTTCACGGCATCCTCGTGAAACCGATCAAAATTGGGGTAAAGATCGCCAGACACAGCAGATACGCCACTTTCCAGGCGGCAGAGGTTACGAAAGATAAGAGGTTGTTTGCCGAGATATTGTCTCGGATTGAATAATTGCACTGCTATTTTTTTAACTACGGCGACTGTTTGGGTTTAATTTAATGGACACGTGTCTCTCAAATGGTATATTTTACTGTTTATCATGCATATACGTAGTAAATATTAACAATTAGCATGCAGAAAATACTTGTAAAAAGAACTTGGAAGAGGTAATATTCGTTTATCAATAAGATTGTGGGAAATATCGGATTTCACGTGTTACCAAGGTTTGCGCTTCCATTATACTGAATAATATGCGTGACGGAGTTGAATAATATGAAATATTTCGCCTTTTGAGCGGGCTGAAATTGCTTGTAAGATCAAAGTGGCAAGGCTATTATCATTATAGATGAGCAGCATGAATTTTCACATTATTTCTGAAATATCCGGATTATCACAATAAAGGGATCATGTCCATGAGAAACCGTATTCTGCCTCTTCTTTTCTTTATGCTTTTCACGTATTCGGATATTTCACACTGTGAGCGCAAGACCATCGTGGTAGAGAACGAACGTGTAAAAGCGGTTTTCGATCTTGGCGGTGGCGCTCTCGCCGATTTTCATTTCAAAGATCAGGGCTTAAATCCGCTTTCATGGAACCATCCCGAACCCGGCGACATGAAAGCTCAAAAGATGGGACATTTCATCTGTTTTGACCGTCTCGCAAGGTCATCTAAGCAGGAAATTGCCAATGGTATGCCCGGACATGGCGAGGCACAGCAAATTTTTTGGAAGGGGGCTGTGGCAGATACGAG
>JABHYP010000665.1 GCA_018656855.1 Candidatus Latescibacterota bacterium
GGATAGCTCTTTTCTTTAGAGTTTTATCTGACATTAATCAAGACAGCATTATTAATATTGATTCAGAATTTCCCGAATGAAAGCTTTTTATTAATTGGACTGAGCCATTATAACAATATAACGCGAGTTCGATTCACGTTTTCTTAACAAATAGATGTTATTATACTGCTTACATTAACATTAATTCAGAGGCTACTTATTTAATTGCCAAATGCACGTGGGATTAAACGAGGATTATTTGAAAGTATCCTGATAAAGAAGGGTAACAATTGAGGAGAAAATGGGCTCAGGGAAAATGAAATTCCTAAAATACATCTTCTTTTTCGATTAGTTCAGGTAATCCTGATGGATTTTACCGTCAAGAAGATGGATTATCCTCTTTGCATGAGAAGCAAGTTGTTCATCGTGAGTAACAAGAATCAGTGTTTTTCCATATTGATTCAAGGATTCAAAGAGATTTAGAATTTCTTTGCCTGATTTAGTATCGAGGTTTCCGGTAGGCTCGTCAGCCAGGATCATATCCGGGTCGTTCGCCAGAGCACGCGCCACAGCCACCCGCTGACGCTGTCCACCTGAAAGTTCTGCGGGTCTGTGTGTGGCACGGTCTTCGAGTCCAACGCTTTTCAAGAGCCATGTGACCCTCTCCTTACGCTTTTTCGCCGATGTACGTGCATACAGCAGTGGCAGCTCGATGTTTTCATACGCTGTGGCGAAAGGAAGCAGATTATAGCTTTGAAACACGAATCCGACTTTTCTATTTCGCAAACGGGCAAGCTGAATACGGTTGAACTGGTGAACCGGTGTGCTATCGAATATATATTCACCTCCAGTGGGTTTATCCAGGCATCCCAGTATATTCATCATCGTACTTTTACCCGAACCCGATGGTCCAAGTACTGCAATAAATTCCCCCTGTTTCACGGTTAGTGACAGCGTACCAAGCGCCTGCACCTGTACATTTCCCATTGTATATATTTTTGTAATGTTTTTAAGTGAAATCACAATTTTCTCCTGTTTTCAATTTTTATTCATAGCGAAGTGCTTCGACCGGATCAATAAGTGAAGCACGGCGAGCCGGAAAAATTCCCGCCAATAAACCGATAATATTCAACACAGTTACACAAAAAAGTGCAATAATTTCACTAAAAACCGGCTCGGGCCTTCCGGTGACCTGAACAAAACTTTCGGGTAATGGTATCAGGTGAAACAATTCAATAAGTCCCAAAGCCATCGCCACACCGAGCGCGCCACCTATCGAGACAGTCAGAAGAGCTTCGACAAGAAATTGTGTTACAATTATCAAAGGATGTGCTCCCACTGCCATTTTTATTCCGATTTCACGGGTACGTTCTTTTACGGTTACATACATGATATTCGCCACACCGACCCCGGCAATGAATAATGTCAAACCACCGATAATTCCAAAAAACATCTCCAGCCCTCGGAATATTTTTCCGAACATCTCCCTGCTTTCAAATGTATCCCAGTAATTCACCAGTTCCTCGTCCTCCGGATTGAAGCCGTGGCGCGAGGCAATGAGTGACCGGAATTCATTCTGAGCAGTTTTTGAATCCTGCTCGGATTGAGGTTCGAAAATAACCACATTTACATACAAACGGTTGAACAGTGTACGGAATGTTGAGGAGGGAATTAAACATGACTGCGCATCACTGCCCGAATACATAGATGTTTGATATTTATGCTTTAGTACTCCGATAATAGTGAACGGTGTGCCACTCACCCAAATAATTTCACCGACAGGGTTTGCTCCCTTTTCGAACAGCTCATCCCGGATTTCATTTCCGATAAATATCACGCGGCGTTTTCTCTCTTCGTCCAGCCGGTTAATAAATCGGCCTCCTTTTTCGGGAATCATTTTACGCATTCCGCCATAACAGGGATAGACGCCCCGGACTCGTTTGGAAATAAGTTTCTTTTCGGTTTTCATAGAAACAGACCAGCCCATATATTCGGCGCTTATATTCTTCATAGAAGGAATTTTCTCTGCCGCATGGATATCATCCTCATTTATCCTAACCGGTCTGCCCGGGCCAATCCCATTATAGGTCATAGATGATTGATTGGGCCAGACAACAACAATGCCCTCACCCATGCCGGTCATGCCCACTTCCATCATACGGAATAGTCCTTCGCCGACAGAAAGCATAAGAGCAATATTTGCCATTCCCCAGGACACTGCCATTATTGTCAGAAACATTCTCAGTTTCTGATGTCTGAGTTCGTACAAGTATGAAAGTAAAAAATGCATGATATTCCTTTAAAAAAGCGTTGTGTTTCACAACCAAGATAAACAAATATTTATATCAAAATTCCAGCGCTCGAACGGGATCCATATCTGCCGCACTTTTTGCTGGTGACCAGCCGGCGGCAAAACCGATAATGGAAAGTATCCCTACCGTTATCAATGCTATGATAGTGTTTATTACCGGGACTCCCATAACAATTTGAATGGTTGCCAGAGCAGGCAGTCCCGCAAGTTTTACAATTACATACGCTCCCATAATTCCAAGACTTCCACCAACGAACATGATAATAAACGATTCCAGCATAAACTGAACAAGAATCAACCGGGGAGTTGCTCCCAGCGCTGATTTGATACCGATTTCGCGTCTTCTCTCACGTATAGCGACATACATTATATTTGCAACACCGATTCCACCGACAAGCAAAGTGAAAACTCCGCCAAGAAGCAGGAAGGCTTCAAAACCAAGAAAAAAATAAAAGAAATATTGCGTCATCTCGGAGGTATCCCACATCGAGAGGGCATCGCTGTCTTTAGAATCGAAACCGAGTTTTTGCCCGAGTAGCTGATAAATTTTTTCTTTCGTTTTTGGTGTATCAGTTGGATCGTTCGCACGGTAGATGATACGGTTTATAGATGTAATACCGAACACATCCCGGCAGGTTGAAAAGGGAATAAATGTAAGATTCCTGTCTTGTGACATGTACGACGAATTCTGTGTTTTTTTCTGCATCACACCGATAATGGTAAAAGGTATTCCCTGAACCATAATTTTCTTTCCGACAGGATTTGTATCTTCTCCGAAGAATTTTTTCGCTATTTCCACTCCCATAAATATTACCCGTCGTCTACTCTCCATGTCTAACTTATTGATAAACCTGCCGCCTGGCTGCGCTTGCAGGTTACGCAGTATTCCATACTCAGGATAAACACCTATACATTGATTATTATTACGTTCTTTACCTCTTGTGAGATTTATATCACGTTGAATTTCCGGTGACATATATCCAATTTCAGATATTTGTTTTTTCAGTAATTGTACATACTCTTCACGAAGCTTGATCGACCGTCCGGGAGGCATTCCATTATGTAAAAGCGATGTTTTTCCACCACCCATAATGACAATATTGTTTCCCATGCCGGTCATATTTTTCAGAGAAGCTTTTCTGAATGATTCTCCGAAAGACAAAAGTAGTATCACCGCCATCGTCCCCCATGTTATGCCCGAAATTGTCAATACAGATCTGAGCTTCTGTTTTTTCATATCATCGAGGAACTGAAAAAACATTTTAATACAATATTCAATCATATAAGACACCGATTTGTATGGTATTATTGTTCAATTAGGATATCCTCTTCAGACAGACCTTCCAGAATTTCGACAGATAATCCGTCTGAAAAACCAAGCTGTACTTCATGACGACGAAGGCTGTCTGTTACGGCATCTTTTATGGTTACAAAAGTAGAATCGTTACTGAATTCAATCAGCCGTTCGGGGATATTGAGAATATTCTGTTTCTCTGTGATGATTAAATCCGCGCTGGCGGAATATCCGGCACGAAGTGTCAAGCCTTTGGAATCGAGAATACTTATTTTTATATCAAATACAATCACATTATCTTTCATTCTGCTTTTGGGGCTAATAAAATAGAGTTCACCAACAAGAGTTTCCGATGGCAATGCTCCAATAAGTATCTCAGCACGCATACCGGATTTAATTTTTCCCACATCAATTTCGTCGACAGTGCCAATGAAAATCAGGTTTTCCATACTGGCTAACTGCATAAGTTCGGTGCCGGGTTGATATGAGGTTAACGGTACGACAGGATCTCCCACATTAACCATACGCTCCAGAATCGTTCCGTCGGTCGGGGCGCGAATGACCGATTCGACGAGGACATCACCAATCTGTGAACTTCCCGTCTCAAGGAGTTCTAGCCGTTCTTTCGCCTGCTTTTCACGTACTTCGGCTTCTTGAGAAGCCTGGAGTGCATTTTCATGTTCTTTACCCGAAATAAAGTTCTCTTTATAAAGCTCTTTCACCCGCTCCAGTTCCATATTAAGATATTTGCTATTTAATTGAGTCAGCTCAAGCTGACGTTGCGCTTCAGCAAGTTCGATCGGTGTCGGTTCGGGTTTGACCACCATAAGCGGGTCGCCCTGTGTTACCTTTTCACCAACCTCACGGTGTATCATTTCCACTATGCCTGATACCTGCGATTTAATTACAATTTCATGGTCGGGATCGATTTTTCCGACCGCCAGGGCCTTTTCGGTCAGATTCCCCCGCTCTACTGCAATTTCTGTATACTGTACAGTATTTTTTCCTGAGCGCTTGCGGATAAAGAAAAAAACAGCCGTTCCTATAGCTGCCACTATCACAATTACAATGATTAACTTCTTCAAAAAAACCTCCTTTTACAAAGAAACATATAATTTTTTTTCGTTGTTACCATGTATGACGTAATTGGCATCTAAAAAATTTCAATTTTTTAATGTTAATATTTTTTTGATGCAAATTTTATAAAATAATTTAATAGAATAATGCTTTCCAATTTTGGAAGTAAAAAAAAGACGCGGGTACGATTCCCGTATCCATAATTATATTGGAGCTTTTATAATATTTGTAATAACATCATTAAGAGACAATGTATTATACAGCTATTTTCACGCGGGATTAATCGGGGATTATTTGAGAGTAAAATGGCTTTTGTTGATTTGACAATATTAGAATTCAAATGCCTTAAACAAAAATACAATAATCCTGACTGATTGAATTTATTCGAATTTTTACCGGAAACTTCTGAGAATATCTGTTGAAACACTTTGTACTTATTCTGATATTAATCACCGGTGCAGCCGAAGCCGCAGGCTCTTCAAGGTATAATACATGCTGCTGCCATACCCTCCTATGACTTACCAGCCACTAAGACCGTTTCTTAAAGCACAATTGAAAATGTTATCTTAGAAAAAAAAGGGCAGCAAAAATGCCGCCCCTGTTTATGTTAATTTCAAAGAGACACACGTGAATCTTACTCTGGTCTTTCAGATTCCGGTATATGCACAGCAAAGACAGCGGTATTCTCGAACATAGACTTGTGCGGATTCTCCCCGAAACCGCCGTTCATCTGGATAACAAGCAAAGAATCGTCCTCGCTGAGCTCAATGCCGAATGTTCCGGTGCAGGCGTATCCGTACTTCTCGTGGTATAAAGGACCGAGAAACGCGATAACTTTTTTCTGGCCCGTTTTGATGTCATACTGCACTACCGGTGTTCCGAGATTCATGGTTCGCCCGTGGGAGCCGGGAACATAGTAGATATATCTGAATTTCGAATCCATCGCCACGCTTGTTGTGTAGACTCCCTCTGCGTCCCAGTTTATGCCGATATACTCCGTTTTTTCCTCATCAGGATTGAATTTGTACATTACCCCCACCTGATCCATGCAATAGAAGATACCATCCGGAGTACGGCGTGCTGTATATGCACGAAGACTTCCTTTTTTCCCCGAGACAGGATGCGGCGGCGGACTGCACTCAAGCCGTCTGAATTCATTGGTTCTCTGGTTATAGCTCACAAACTGGTTGTCTTCCGTTGATGCATCCGTTGAATACAGCATTCCTGTCCGTTCATCAAGGAGCGTAGCACGCCTACACCAATCGATACCATCCGGGGGCGTACCGCCATAGAGGAGTCTCTTGTTCCGGACGTCGTAAGACAGGAAATTGTTATAAGCTCCCACAGCCATGAGCACGCAGGTCTGTGTGTCTATGGAATGGTACGGCCAACTGTCGCCATAAAACGGAATCCCGTGATACTCGGCAACGCCTGTCAGCACGTTATATGTAAGCACATATCCGCCTTTGATGTAACCCTTGTCCAGCCATTCCTGCCTGATGGGAGAACCGTTCCAGGTTGCGGCAACAAGCGTACCGTCCTGCATGATGTCCATACGGCCGTGAATCTTGCCGTGGACAAGCTGGTTCTTTTTCCAGCCGCATATTTTGCCGACATCAACAACAATCCGCTGTTCTTTCTTTACCGGATCGTATTCGGTGATAAACACCTGGCCGTTCTTGCAGCGATGGTCGCCGGAAGCCATGTAGAAACACCCGTTTGGTCCCTTGGTAACTTCTCCCCACTGTGACCATATGCCTTTATTATCCTCGGGGAAAAATTCCGGATTCAGTTCCCTGATGGGTGCGAAGTCCACTGTAGGAGCCTTTTTTGCGACAACAAAGTCTTGTTTTCCCGGATAGCCATCGGGGATTTTAATAAGTTCTTTAGATGTATCGGTGGCAACACCTGTGGAGTAACGCAGATTTTCCTTGTCCCACTTTGTCACCCGAATCTTTCTCTCGGTTTCAGTTTCGGAAAACACTACAGAAGCTCCTGTAAAACTAAGAACCACCAGAACACAAACCAATAATCTGTGCTTCATCGCGTCTTTACTCCTTTCATGTTTTTATTGAAGAGTATAGGTTCGTTAATAATATTCGGATTTACTATTATGTTAATCACATTAAGTGGAGTCAAGATATTTTATCAAATCCCTTTTTTAATTCCTTGTATAAATATTACACCTGCCTTATATATTACCTTGATTTAGCGATTCCTGCAAAAAGGAGAGCTCCTTGCGTTTGCTCGAATTGTCAGGAATGTATACAGATGAGAGGGCAAAAGTAAGCCTGTCTTAACAGAATAAAATCTGATTTGGGTGAAACCGATGCAAATTAAAAGATTTTCCCTGTTTGAAGGACTGAAAAAAGCCCGCGGAACAACTGTGGTTATCGATGTCTTCCGCGCTTTCACATGTGAACCGCTTATGTACCATTATGGTGCAAGAAAAATCTTTCTCGAAGCCGACATTGAGAAGTGTAAAAAACTTCGAGGCAACGCTATCCTTGTCGGAGAACACAATGAACGTCCCATCGAAACATTCGACCTTACAAATTCACCTTCACTTATAATGGCAAAGGGACGAGCTTTTTTCGGTGACAGGGATGTTATCCACAGGACAACCTCCGGTGTTACCGGCGCTGCCGCCGCAATGGATAACGCGGATGAGGTGCTTCTGTCGTCGTTTGTCAATGCCCGTGCGACCGCACAGTATATACAGGCGGGCAATCCGAAGCTTGTGAGCATTGTCGCCATGGGGATACGCTCCATTGAGAAAGCTCCCGAGGACGAGTATTGCGGAGATTATATCGAAAGCCTGCTAACAGGGAAACAGTACAACCATATTCAGGCGGTCGGAGAAATTCTCAGGCACGAGACTGCGCAGAAATTCCTACGCGGGGATAAATCCTATCTTCCGAGAGAGGATCCCGCAATCTGCCTTCAACGCGATCTTTTCTCTTTTGCACTGAAGGCTCAGCGTGATGGTGAACTCATTGTGGCGCGGAAGGTATATTCGGAAACAAAGTGAATGGAAGATTAAACTTACTGGTATTTACAGGATCGTTATGCATCCTCCTGAAGATTGAACATAACTCAAAATTATACTTCAAGATATTCTACTTTAACAACAACATCTTCTTCGTCTCACTTATCCCATTCGCCTTCATAGTGCAGAAGTAAAGACCGCTGGGGATATCCTCTGCATTCCATGTTATAGTATGTTTCCCTGCTTGCTGGTGTTCATCTTTTAGCACAACCACAGCCTGCCCGGAGATGTTGTAGATTGTTACTGTCGCATGGGTAAACCGGGATAATGTATACTCGATGGTTGTTGATGCATTGAATGGATTGGGGTAGTTCCTTATCTTTATTTGCTGAGGATAAGATGTTGATTTAACAAATAAAGTACTTTTGTTATAACGAGATACTCCATTATCTGTTCCAAACCAGAATACATCATCAGAAGCAATAGCAATTGAAAAAACTGCATTATGTATTAATCCGTCGTCTGTTGTGATAGTTTTCCAGGTTGTATTATCAAATACCGAAACACCGCCTAATGTTCCAAACCATTTAATATCATTGTTATCAACTGTAACGGCAAATATGGCATCGTTGAGAATACCATCACGGTGATGATCATACGAAACCCAAGTTTTATCATCAAAACAGGAAATACCGTAAGCGGTTCCAATCCATTTTCTGTTGGAAGCATCTATCGCGAGTGATCGCACGTTATTCGATATGAGTCCATCACTTTCGGTATAAGATTTCCATGCTGTACCATCGAATCGGGAAATACCGCCAAGAGTACCGAACCACATCACGCCTTTATCATCAATCGCTATTGACCAAACATCGTTATTAACCAAACCATCTTCTGTCGTGTACGTTGTCCAGTTTTCTCCATCAAAACGAGACAATCCGTCGGCAGTTCCAAACCACAATACATTTTCCCGGTTGACAAATATTGCACGAACGATCCTGTGTGATAAGCCATCATTGGTAGTATAATTTATCAAGGTTTTGCCATCATACCTCCAAACACCTTCGTACGTTCCAAACCATTTTACTTCTGATGAATCGATAGCTGAAGCTAAAACAATATTTGGATGAGGTCTTGCACTCTCGCCACCAACCAGATTAATATATGTCCAATTTTCTCCGTCAAATCGTGAAATTCCATTCTCGTCGTGATTCCATGCCCCAAACCATTTTATACCATTTGGTTCAGCTAATATTGTATTGATTCTTGTTCCTTCGGTACCGTCATTATATCTATATGTTTGCCAATTTTCCCCATCATATTTAATTAGATTCTTCGCAGTTACGATCCATTTCACATCAAGTTTGTCAATAGCGAGGGAATACATTACCCAATTTCCCAGGTTTTCTTCTAAAGACCGTTCTATCCATTTATCCCCATCGTATAATACAATTCCCTCAAATAAAACAAATTTTGACTCGACAATAAAATATTTTACGTTATTAGAACCAACAGCCACAAAATATGGTTCATACTTATCATAATATGTCCACTCAACATCATCATAACTCATCAGCGGTCCGCCAAAAAGACCTTGCCAGCAGAACCATTTAATGTTGTTATTATCAACCGCGATTGATGATATATGTCCTGTATCATCGCCTGGTGTTAATGTAAATGGAGTAGACCATGTTGAACCATCAAAACAAGATACCGAATAAGACATTACAACCCATACAATTCCCTTTTTATCAATTTCTATCAGATTGATAGAATTTGATGCGAGACCGTCTTCAGTTGTATACGTTTTCCATTTTGTTCCATCGAAACGTGCAAGACCATTATCAGTACCAATCCATAGTATGTTATTATCGTCAACGGCTACCGCTGTTATCAGATTTGAAGGCAATCCATCAGTAGTGGCAAATGTTTTCCAGTTGGAACCATCAAGTCGGGAAAGTCCATTTGCTGTTCCGAACCATCGCACTCCTTCATTATCTACTGCAATTGACAATACAATATTAGATGCCAGACCATCATCAGTTGTATATGGAGTAAATGATTCATTTTGTTTATCAAATCTCAGGAGACCTCTGTCGGTCCCGCACCATATATGATCGCCATCCAGTTCAATTACACCGTTAAATCGGGAATTTGGGAAATATGATGTCCATTCACCTTCTGAATGAGCACTGCAAGGAACCGTAAATAATACACTCAACATTACAACAACATTGAAAATATTCATTTCAACGATACTTCCTCAATTTCATCTATGAATTACAAAACTATAATGCCAGTTTTCTTACCTATTACTACTTCACCAACAACATCTTCTTCGTCTCACTTATCCCATTCGCCTTCAAATACGCTTAACTGCCAATATAAATCTTTAAGATCATATCTCAAGCGCTCCCTCCAGATATCTTTGGAATGCATCATATTTGTAAATCAGGAATTCAAACTCCATCGACGGCAATTTGTAAGGGGGTGAATCTTTTGTGATATATCTGGCTGCGTACGGCGGCCCGCCGTCTTTTTCATCGTCGCCGGGAATCCCGACGAATTCCGCATACCGCATTTTCTCCCCATCAACCTGATATACTGAGCCGATGATCCAAAGCCGACCGAATCTATACCGCTTCTTTACTTCACGTTCTGCTGCACTGCTCCATGATGTGCCGGTGAATGCGAAATCCTTCGGAGTGATCCCCAACTCGCGTTTGAGAATTGTATCATTCGTGACCAGCTCTTCGCGAATTTTCTCACCTGTTGGGTCTTTTTCGCTGAGCGCTGAGAGGTTCGGATGGTTATGTGTGTGCGCGCCGATGTGCCAGCCTTCATCCATCAGTTCCCCGATTTCTTCCCAGGTCATCCACCGGCGTTCATCAAAATCAGGCATTTTACCTGAGTACATCTCTTCCATCGGGGCGGTTTGAATGAACAGGTTCCCCTTGAAACCCAGTTCCTTCATAACCGGCTGGATATCATGCCGTATGGACTTGGTGGGGTGATCGAAGTCGAACATGATAGGGCGCGCCGGTAAGTCGGCCTCACCTCGCTTCCATACCGCCAATTGATCATACGAGATTGACGTGAAGTCCATTTCCGATGCGATTCGGAAGTAGTTCCTGAAATTTTCAATGTTAAGAGGCGGTCGTTTTTTTCCATTTACAAGCGGGCTATGTCCATCTATGCCATGACACATTGTGATCGGTATTCGTATCTGGCTGATTCCTTTTTTACGTTTTATTTCCGAAGTTTGTGAAAAGATTGCACGTGGATTAAGGCTTGCAGAAGCGCCAACAATGGCGATGTTTTTTAAAAAATCTCTGCGATGTGATTTTCCCATGACCTTCTCCTTCAAAATATTATATTAACTAACATTGTGCATAAATAGATGGTTCCTATACAATAATGATTTTGGCCTGAATTACCATAAGCAAACTTCATATAAACCATGTTTTTAATTTATCTGAATAATTGTGAAAGTCAAGGCGAAGTTAAAACTGGAAATTAATGAATGATTGTTAAACGTGGAAAAAGAGTGCATATAATTGAATTAATAAAACTTACAACTATTTGGAAAAAAAACAATTTTGCAGGGGGCAGGAATTATCTTTACCCGTTTTGCCTATGTTCAGGGTAACCGCAAGGGTGTAGCACTACACAAGAATCGCAATATTTTAAGCTATTTTTGCCAGTTATAATAACGAATGTTAATGTAAGTTAATTTCGAGATGGATTCGCCGTTTGTGTCAACACCAACGTTTCTTTCTATCTTTGAAATTGTGAACCTGACCGGGCGGAGTTTTCTAATATCTACCCAGTATTCAAACGCATATGCGATTGATTCATCATCATCAGGCATGCGCAGAGTGCCGGAAAAATGCCGGGTACCGAAGTTGTACATATCCTCTTTTCCACGATCTACAACTTCACTGGCGTAACGCAGCGCTTCGAGAGCTGTAAGTGTATTAAACGGCGGCGGCGGGTAATCTTCTTCAACATTTTCACCGTCAACAGGAGTGATAGTGAGACCATCACCGGGCGAATAGTTTTGCCGGCTCCTGTAAATGCCGAGATAGATGCCTTTCATGGTTGTCGATCCCTCAAAACTGGCATCAAAGGTCTTTTTAAGCGATCTTTCCGCCGATCTTGTAATTACATTTATCGGTATATTTCTACGGGAGTTATAATTATACCCGAAAATTGCGCACAAAAGCATTACGGCAAAAAGAGTGAGCCTCGATAGATCATTACTAAACTTCGCTTCTCCATCGCTGATTTCATGGCTGCCCAATCGCCGGTCTGAGAAATCCTCATGTTCGCCTGAAAAACTTATTTTCCCGATATCCATACTGTTGTTCCGCCGATTTAATCATTTAACTCAAACTTTAAAAATAAGGTGTAATAACGTATGTGTAAAGCGAAAATTCGCAATTTGTTATTGCTCATGGTATTTCACAGTCAATATCACTGCCACCGAAAAATCGTTTCCACCAAATATTTACTGTACAAACTTATTTGCAGATACTATCTTACATATTATAATAACATTACATTATTATTTAAACGACGAAAGGAACATCATGCGGCAAAAGCGTATACTTGTTACCGGAGGCGCCGGATTCCTCGGTTCGCACCTCTGCGACAGGCTTGTCACTTACGGTTTTGATGTCATCTGCCTCGATAATTTCTTTACCGGAAATAAACAAAATATCTATCATCTCCTTAAAGAGCCTAATTTCGAACTCATCCGTCACGATGTAACTTTTCCTATTTATATTGAGGTTGACGAGATATACAACCTTGCCTGCCCGGCTTCACCTGTTTACTACCAGAAAGATCCAATCCAGACAACCAAAGTAAACGTTCTTGGCGCCATAAACATGCTCGGTATGGCAAAGCGGGTCAATGCGAAGATACTCCAGGCGTCGACGAGCGAAGTCTACGGCGATCCGGAAGAACATCCGCAGAAGGAAACCTACTGGGGGCGTGTGAATCCTATCGGCCCGCGTTCATGCTACGACGAGGGCAAGCGATGCGCTGAAACCCTGTTTTTTGACTACTTCCAGCAGAACAATGTCAATATCCGCGTCGTCCGCATATTCAACACCTACGGCCCAAGGATGAGCGACGATGACGGCCGCGTTGTCTCAAACTTCATTATCCAGGCCTTGCGCGGCGAGGATATCACAATTTACGGCGACGGCAGCCAGACACGCTCCTTCTGTTATGTCGACGATCTTATCGAAGGGATATTGAGGATGATGGACGGCCCGGATGATTTCAACGGCCCTGTCAATCTCGGCAACGAGGAGGAATTATCCATACTGAAACTCGCCGAAAAAATCATCGACTTAACCGGCGCGAAATCGAAAATCACTCACCTCCCACTCCCTGAAAACGACCCGGTGAGAAGAAAACCCGATATAACGCTTGCTGAAAAGAAACTCGGCTGGCATCCCACAACGCCGCTCGGGGAAGGACTTGAGCGGACAATCGGGTATTTCAGGTCGGTTGAGGGAGGATAATTCAGGATATTTATATTTAGTAAGGTTTTGATGAATCAAACCCCTACAGAAGAGACCGGTGCGGATGTGTGCGGATTCATTCTATTCTGTTTTTTCAGGTAACAATAAAAATCTATTTTTCTTTCTCTTTCAAACGTTCAATTGATCTTTCCGCAATTTTTCTAATAGTAAATACACCAGTTTCAGATTTATACATATCATTTCTTTTAATTTCTTCTAATATCGGAATGACTGAACTATCTCCGAATGTACCCAATGCATTAACTGAACTAGTTCTTAAAGACGCATCTCCATCATTTATCATACTCAGCAGTTTTTCTTTCATTTCTCTTCGCTCTTCTTCAGAAAAGTATGTACCTGTACTATCATACTCAGCAATTTGTTTAAGAGTCAAAATAGTATGCCTAATTGTTAATATATTACTACTTTCTAAATATTTTTTAATATCAGGTAGAACTTGAGGTCCAAGTCTTAACAAACCTTTGGCAATACTTCCTCCAGCAATGTGAGGACACGCCATGGTTTTTAATAAAGCCTCTTTTGCTCTCATGTCGCCTGCAACGGAAAGAATCCATAGTAAATCTCCTAAAAATTCACCCTCGGCATCTCCCAAATATCTCCCTTCTTTTTCCAACTCATCTAAAATTGATAAAATCCTGTTTGCAGCAATCGGTACAGTGGATTTTATAGATTTTTCTCCTTCTTCATCATATATTTGTCGCAATTTGGACACAACATGGCTCGCAGAAAATACATCTCCATGTTCTAATGTTTTTATATCAAATTCTGTTATTTCTTCTGAAAAACATATTTCGGCAACAAATATAAAGAAAATAACAATATACAAATATTTCATTTTTTACCTCTTTTAATCCAATCCATCATCGTTTTGAAAATGCAAAATCAGCCAATACTCATTTGTATATGCTATACGTAATAAAATGTTTTATCAAGTCTTTTTTTAATTTTTTTGTTCTCGCCAAGACGCAAATAAATTCAATTATAATTTTTCAAATAATTAACAAATAGAAACCTTTGATTTAATCCGGATGTATTACACAATGTAAGAAAATCAGCCCCCATACCCCCAAAAGGGGGGCAAAAACTAAAAAAAAACACGATTAAGTCCCCCTCCGGGGGATTTAGGGGGCTTCGCATGAATAAATTAAAGGTTTCAAATAAAAAAAACTTTGCGCCTTTGCGTCTCCGCGAGAGATAATTTTTTTTGTGAATAATCCGGGATGATAAAAAAAAGGAATGAAACAATTAATACTTGACTATTTTTGTCAGGTTTTGTATATTGTCACCGCTTAACTGATATTTTCTCATTAAAGGAACACTTATAACCATGCTTAAACTTTCTACAAAAGGTCTTTATGGCATCAAGGCGCTTTATGAGCTGGCGTCCAATTACGGCGATGCCCCGCTCAATATCCGTGAAATATCGAGGCGTCATGGTATGCCGGTTCCTTTTTTAGAGCAGGTGCTACATCGGCTCAAACAGAAAGGGCTGGTCGAGAGCCGCAGGGGTATTAACGGCGGGTACA
>JABHYP010000666.1 GCA_018656855.1 Candidatus Latescibacterota bacterium
CTTTCATCGAAAACAACATCTTGCGCCGCAGGGTAGGGGAGTACAGAAATTATGTGCTCGTTGATGATCCGGTGGAGAAATAGTATACGGGGATATTTCGCAATTTATTATCTCTCGCAAAGGCGCGAAGATGTAAAGAAATTAACAAAAAAGCTCAATGCTTTTTGCAGTTACCAGTTTATTTGTTTTGCCCTTCTCTGTATTTATTAAATGATAGACCCTTTTTGTACACTTCGTTTTTCATGTAGTCGAGGATTTGGCCAAAAAGCTCACTATTCTTGTAGCCGAGAACTGATTGCACAGGTTTACCTTCTTTATCGATAAAAAGAAAGGTTGGGACAGCTTGCACGCGAAAGTATTCTGCCAGTTTGTTATAGCTCAATATCTTTCCGTCAAAAGTTCCTCTCTTGTATCCATGAAATGTGTTAATCTTTATGCATACCCAATCTTTGGTAAAACGATTTTTAATTTCCGGGGAAGTAAATGTTTTCTCATGCATAGCTTTACAGGCACCACAACCGTCTGAAAAAAAATCAACCAAGACCGGTTTCTTTTCAGTCCTTGCCACGGCAATACCGGCATCCCAGTCATCATACCATATTTCATCATCTTTTCCAACAACAGTGGAATTAGTCAATGATTCTTCTTCTGCTATAGCAGAATAGATTTGACACACGCACAGTACAATTATAATCACAAAACAGAATCTGTATCTCACTGGTTGGATTATTATCATTTCTTTATCAATTCCCGTATTTTTTTCTCAAGTTCTTCGAACCGAAGATCAGGTTGAACTTTCCCATCTCGATTAATGAGAATATAAAGTTGTCTTTTATTCATTCCATAGACATCAAAAGTTTTACCTTTTGAGCCGGATACTGATGACATAGTATCAACAGCGATAGGGTATGTTAATCCATACTGTTCGATAACTTTCTTTAAAACATTCTCGTTAACATCATGCTCATGTATCCCGATACAAACTACCTCATCAGTATTATATTCTTCATGTAAGCTCTGAATGAATCGTGTCTTTTTATATATTGAGGAATAATTACTCTGCCACGGTTCCTCTTTGGTAAAGAAATCAAGAACAACTATTTTACCTTTCAGTTCTGAAATGTTAACCGAAGAACCATTTATCCACTTTTTTACTTCAAATGCAGGAGCTGATGTTCCTTCAAGAACTACCGGCTGCTGAGGATTAAAACCCCATTCGGATTTATTTGATTCATCAGGCTTGTCAAATACGAGAACTACTTCATTCTCGCCTGTCTTGATATCATTAAAACGTTTATATCCTTTCTCTTCTACGTATACTCCGAGATTCAATTTATCTTCAATCACTTTTTCATATGTAAAGATTCCGTTTTCATCAACCTCAACTCTTCGACGGTTTTTCCCTGAAGGATGAAAAGTAGGATCAATATCAACTCTTGCATTTGTTATAGGATTACCCTCTGTATCCAAAATCTTCCCAGATAACCTGTTCTTTCCTTCGATCAATGTAAAACTATGTTGCCTGTTTGTCGGAATATAACTGAAAAAAAACATCCCAAAATCTTTATGATGTATCTGAAGACGCCTGAGAGTAACCCCAGTAATCTCATCAAGACGGAATATGCCCTCAGCATCTGTTGTGGTTGTTTTTATACGGGCACCGACAACCGGCTTCCCGTCCTGGTCTATTACCCGCCCTTCAATCCATCGTGTGCCTTTACGTTCAAGAACAAGATCCTCAAGAGGGGGCATATGTTTTTGGGCAGTAAACATCTTGTCAGGATAAAGGCGTCTATCAGTTATAAATCCATCAGCTTCGGGCATAAGAAAATATTTATCACCCGCGATTAGACCATCAAATGTAAATGTACCATCCTCAGAAGAAATTAATGTATTATCCTGAACTCTTCCCTCACGGAGATCTATACCATCACCAAACCAGTGGATCATAATTTTCCCATGTGGTATGGGATTACCGTCATCGTCAAGGAGCCTTCCGGAAATACTTGCTGTCTCATAGTGTTCGAGTTGTATATCAACTTCGGCATCAGGTGAAACTTCAACATCAATTTTCCCACGGAGTTTCTTCTCAGATTGATTTACCTGCAATTTTAGTTGCTCTCCCTCTTTCAATCCGCTTATCACAAATAGACCTTTATCATCAGAGAATACACTTTTTTCTTTAAATCCCCGGCCATAAGTTAATTCCACACCATCCACTGGAGTTCCGTCATTTGTAAGAGTTCTACCATGGAGTATAAGTCCCTTTGAAAATGCAAAACGGTCTACTGTAACAATACCATCGTCAAGTACTTCCACATCAAGCTTTATTTGAAAATCATCTACTGCAGTTCCTTGTTCCCACCATTCCGGATAGATATAGCCATTTGGTTTAGATGTCACTATAGATATTTTTCCCGGGGGTAACCGAAATATAAAAGTCCCTTGCATATTTGTAATGGTATAAGCTATTCTGTTATAATGCTCAAAATCAGGATCATTATAGCTTACAAAATGGTCAGGAATTGGTTCACCCGTATCTATGTCGGTAATGCTGCCGGTTACTAATCCTCCTTTTATGAGATTGATTTCAATCCCTCTGGTCGTCTCTCCCTCCTTTACTATCACATCCTTAATTTTATGTGCTGTCCATTCCGGTGGATCTCCGTCAACCACTGCATAAAGCGTATAGTTATCAGATGCCAGATTATCGAATTTAAAATTACCTTTTCTATCTGTCCAGACTTCGTAGTTGTAATATAAAGGAGAAGCATTCTTTGCGATAATTTTAACATTTCTTGCCGGTTTGCCGCTCTCGCTGTAACAAACATTCCCTTCGATATTACTACCTCGGTTTATGGTAATTTGAACTTCTTTAGCACCCATAGGTCCTAAATATTCATGAGATTCACTAAATCCGGATTTTTTCGCAACCACAACACCCCCTGAACCAGCAGGTATATTTTGCAGCAAGAAATGACCGTTTTTATCCGTTTTTGTCATGAGAAATGGCAATGCATTTTGTATTACAATATATTCTCTTAATTCTATTCCCAATGAACCAATGGATACTTCAGCATTACTTACTGGATTCTGAGATGTATCAAAAACTGATCCTCTGATATGTATCGGTTCATTCAAAACAATATTAAAATCATCAAATGCGATTTCATTCCTTATCATTTTCCATCCCGGAGCAATGTTTTTCTTAAAAGCAATCACAGCGCTGTAACTGTTGTAATATCCTCCATCAACCATCCGTGCTTTTTCAACGTCAAATGAATAAAATCCATCTTTATCGCTTTTTGTCACTTTTTCAGTCGTTCGCCCAATGAAATCATTGAAATATATCTGGGCCTCAGATACTGGATTATTGTTGTGGAGCACTTTTCCCGAAATTGTTATCATATCCCCGGTTTCCCGCGCATAACCGAGCGGTAGAGCAAGTGCTACAATCAGGGATAGAACCGCTGCTGTAACCGTCCCGAGAAGAGACCACCGTGAAAGCATACGTATCCGGTCCCGCCTGTCGGAGAGAATGGTTTTTATCCTGTGAAAGAAAATGCTTTTCGAAAAGACGATTCCGACAGCAAGTTCAGTCGATAATGTCCTGCCTTGTAGATTATCCGCTATCCGGGTAAGCAATTCAGCATAAGAAACCGATTCTTTTGTGTAATCCACAACTTCCGAGTCACATGCGAGTTCCGCTAGATAGCTGACCTGACGAACAGCCAGCCATACGAGCGGATGAAAGAAAAACACAGCTTTTATGAAGGCTAATAAGGAGAGAATAAACACATCGTAGCGTTTTACATGACTAAGCTCATGAACTGCAACCGCCCGGAGTTCGTTTAAAGTTATGTTCACCGTGAATCCGGCAGGCAGCATGATTACAGGCCGGAATGTGCGGCATGTCATTGGCGCCGGGACGTTTTTGTTTTCAATAATGATGAATTCCCTTGAAAGAGAAAGACGTTCACTTACCTGCTGGAAAACATCGATAACATTTTGATCCATTACTGCATCACCGTTAACAATCCAGCTTCTTATACGGAGCCTGCCGATTGTGATCCACAGGAGAAAAATCACTGCAAAAGCCATATACCCCACAAATACAACAGCCCACGGATAATTCGTAATTGTTAAACGGTTGACTGCCTGTACATTCCCGCTGACAGTGGCAGTTTGAGAGGATTGATCTGATAGAGGCATGAAAGGTTCAAGCGTTCCACTTTGCTTTTCAACAAACCTGTCACTTTGAAATCCGCTCTCTGAAAGTATTTGAGATTTTACAGGCGTATGAAGGACTTCAACCTGAGGTGTCGAATAGACAGGTATGACGGACAGTTCTTTCTGGAGTGAACCGGCCTTCGATATTACTATTGAAAGCAGAGGAAGAAAAGGGATTAAAAAGGTTGCAGCTACCCAGAGCCTGTACCTGACAGACACCTGCTTGCGGCGGAGTATATATGAAAGGATACCGACTGCGATAAGTAAAATCGATGACTGCCAGAGAATCGAGAGAAGAATACGCATAGTAAAAAAGCCCGTGCTGTCAAGCGTCAGTAACCATTCAGTAAAATTCATTTTTGTGCCTCCTTTTTCTGGTTGTCAATGAGGCGCTTTATCTCTTCCATTTCTTCTTTGCGAACTTCTCTGGTTTTAAGAAGCGTGGCTACCATATGAGATTCGGAACCGTTAAAAGCCTTCTCGAGTAAATCCTGAATCATAAACTTTTTGGCCTGATTTTCAGGCATTTTTGCCTTGTAAAGATAGACTTTGCCTTTTTTTCTTCGAGTCACATAGCCTTTTTCAATCATGACCACGAGCACGTTTCTTATCGTGCCGCCGGTTAGTTTTCGGCTGAATCTTTGAAGAGCTTTTTGAATTTCTTCAGGTGATGCTTCTCCCAATACCCACAATACCTTCATAAAGTCCAGTTCGCCTTCTGTAAACAAACGTGATTTTCTCAAGCCCATAAGTCTTCCTCAAGGAAAAAAGTTAATTACGATGGTTGTCGTACTTAACATTATAATACGAGAAGCAATTCTTGTCAAGTAAAAAATACGATAGTTGTCGTAGAAAGATATTTTCCAGTTGTAAGAATAATAAGTATACAGTTTCATAAATATTGTAACGTAAATGCCATATATGTCATTGCGAGTGAACGGAGTGAGCGAAGCAATCTAAGAGAGGGGGCGATTGCTCTCCGTAGTAACTACTACGAAGGATGAAGGGGTGTGTAGATTAATATAACTACCTGTTTGAGGGCGGCTTGATATTATACTATTTACTCTTTTCCCGGACTGAATTTTTTAGCGGGCGGTAAAACAAGAATTTTATTCCGGCCAGGATAATAATCTATTCCGGTTAGTCGGGGAAACGCCTGGAAGCCGGTTTTAAAAGGCTTTCCGCACGACCTTCTACAAACTGGCTGACTATTGGATTGTCTGAGGCATCA
>JABHYP010000667.1 GCA_018656855.1 Candidatus Latescibacterota bacterium
CCCTTGCCGCGCCTGAGACACCATCCGCCTAGCGCATTACGTTTATCATGAACAGCCAGTGTTCTGAAGAGCACAGTTGTTTCTGATGGATTTTTTATCTGCGCATCAAATTGCTCGTCAAGATTGAAAAAGAATGTATCGATGCCGCGGGTAATAGGATGTTCCTGATTTATGTCCCGGACAATAACGGGTTGTATTTCCTGGTGCAGAATCGGTTCTATGCCAATGAAATCCTCAACTTCCTTTCTCCCCGAAAAAAGTGTACAGTGACAGGCCATCCAGCCCATACCTCGGTTTGTGACATTATCAAAAATTGCCCCGATCTGCTCGTCTGTCCAGATTCTGTCGCCCGAAGGGCGTTTTTCAACTATGGGATCGGGGGTCCACGCCGGATCATCTGAGCCGCCGTACCGGGCAGTAATAAGCAGGTCTGCATCGCTTAGGAATTCCGGCGTAAGATAACTGCTTGCCAGAACAAAAAATATCCTCCATTTTTTCTCCGAAGATAATATCTGGCGGATATGCCTTTCCTGTGAAGCGGCAGGATGCCAGTAATCTCCCATTACCGCCACAACCTTGGTTTCGCCGGGCATTTTGGGTTTAACAGCAGCATTCGCTATAGGCGCAGCAGCAGTTGCAGCCGCGATTGAAGCTAATCCTGTTTTAATAACTTTCCTTCTCGATGGTTTTCGAACCTTATCCATCATCTCCTCCTGCAATGGAGTTTAGAGCTTTCAGCACTTAGTTTCAGCCGTTTACGAAAGCACATGCCCAAAACTTATAACTCTATTGTATTATAAAATTCATAATAAATCAGTTGTTATTATCTTTGCCCCAGTCAATCAGTTCCAGATCATTCAATAATAGATACACCCTTCTTTCCGGCTCTCCGTCAGATGGCGATAATGGAACGAATGAAACTGCCAGATGGTGTATTCTCGGAGTATTCTTACTGCCGGATTTGTAATTCAGCCTCCAGACGGCAAATTGGGACTGAACTTTCTCAATTGATCTTAAGCTTTTTATTTCAGCCTTTCTCACCCCGTCGTGGAAAAAATTTACGAATCTGTCAGGTTTGTCAAGTCTTCCCAGGAAAAACCGGAAACTGCCTCGTTCGGCTAATTTGTAACCCGGCAATTCCCTGCCGGTAATGAGGTCAATTCTCCTGGAATCTTTATCAAATGAGATACGTACCGGTGATTTGTCCTGTGCAAGAGAAACTGCGCAGGAAAGTATAGAAATAATGGTTACTATACCCATAATTTTAAATAAGTATTTCAGCATACGAATTCCCTCCATTCTGAATAAAACTTCCTTATGTATAGAGACAACTGTAAATTCTGTTCAATACATTATTTGTATTAAAAAAAGTATAATGGTTTCAGTGAAAAAGCAATTGCAAAAAATTCACAGAGCAATAAAAAGCAGCGCAGCGGAGGTAAAATAATATTTTTAATTCGTCCGGTTTTTGTGTAATATTAAAATGGAACTAAAAAAGTGCGCCTTTGATAGGGAATAACCTAATCCTTTTTAAAAAATTCTTCAACGCAGAGAACGCAGTGAAAAAAGTAAATATTAGATAGAGACATATTTCAAATCTGCCTGTATAATTTTGTCAATTTTTCTCAAGCAGACCAATTTTACAATACCTTGTTATGCTTTATATCAGCGACCTCTGCGGTAAAATTTGCGGATAATTCGTGTTAAAGAATCCTTGAGTAAAAAACATATTAAATCTTTATTTGGAGGGAATTATGAAGAATAAAGTTTCAGCAGTAAGCACCGTTTCACTAATTGTGATGGTTATCCTGTCATCAGCCGGTTTCTCGCAGGAACAGCCCGTGGTAATAAGCTCTCTTGAGGGAAAGGCTCCCTCGGATGCAGTTGTCCTTTTTGGCGGCAATGATCTCTCCGAATGGACATATACCGACGGCAAACCGGCGAAATGGGGACTTTCCGGCGGCGACATGATTGTAAAAGGCGGCGGCATAATGACGAAAAAAGAATTCGGCGACATGCAGCTTCATATTGAATTTGCCACACCATCGGAAGTAGAAGGAGAAGGCCAGGGCCGCGGGAACAGCGGCGTTTATCTGCAGGGCATTTACGAGGTTCAGGTTCTCGATTCTTACAATAATGAAACCTACCCGGACGGCATGCTCGGCGCAGTTTACCAGCAGCATATTCCGCTGGTGAATCCATGCAGGCCTCCCGGTATGTGGCAGACTTACGATATGATTTTCCGCGCCCCTAAATTTGACAGAAGCGGAAAAATTGTCGAAAAGGCAGCCGTAACCGTGCTTCTTAACGGCGTTCTGATACAGGATCATGTTGAAATCGGGCCGACACCCGGGGGGCCAAGAAATGAGGAACAATCCAAGGGTCCTATTTTCCTGCAGGATCACAATAATCCTACCAGATTCCGAAATATCTGGGTGAGAGAACTCTGATTACACAAAAAACATAAAAGAATAGAGAAGGAAGATGGCGGAAGGAGAGGTTTTCTTTTGTCTCTTCCTTCTTCTGTTTTGTTCAAAAAGTTGAAAATAATCCGGTTTATTTCACGTCTTAATTAATAGACCGTGGTATAATTATAGTCTGAGAAAACAACAAAAATGATAAATGACAAGAATGTAAGGAGGTACACAATGAAAAGGGACTATACAGCTTTAATTCTGTGGTTGTGCTACTTCGTAATAGCTTACCAGTATGTTATTAAATACGCAGGTTCCCTGCTCGCCTGAAAAGTAACATTTACCGGTATGAAGGAAATATGTTAAAACCGGACGTCATTTATTCAAAAACATTTTCATTTTACAAAAATATACTATATTATAGCTTTCTCGTGAAACATCAACCGACAACAGAAATAAAATGGCGCTATCGTGAAAAAAATATTGGCAATATTATTCTCTATCATATTAATTATGTTGATATTAGATCTTTCCGCCTGTGTTTTTTATTGCAGGAAGATTAATTCTTTTTTCAATCAAAATGAAGTTCAAAACTCTGATGTGGCAGTTGTTTTTTTTGGAAATGTGAACAGGAAATCAAAACTCGGCCTGGAAACGGTGAAAAGGCTGGATTGCGCGGCAAAATTACTTGACAGCGGAAGAACAAAATATATTATCTGTGTCGGCGGTAAAGGGCTTGAAAAAAAGCTTGGAATCACCGGCTCGCAAATGATGCGGGACTATCTCGTTGCAATCGGCATTCCAGAAGAAAAAGTGGCTGCGGATACATCATCGTATGATTCGTACTCAAACTGGAAAGAAGCTCGCAGGATAATACATGCACATAACTGGGAAACAGTTACGCTCGTCAGTTCTGCGTTTCACTTATATCGCCTGTCGACTGTTGTAAAGGATGAAAACCTAAGCGTATCGTATTCACCTTATTCGGTTGACTGTGCGGATTCGCTTATGGATTTATATACTATGAGGGAATGGATACATCATGAATGGAAAGCTTTTGCAGCCCAAAATTTTTTCCCGGAAACTCTTTATCGAGGTCTTTTAAGTGTCATCAGGAGATAATTAAATCACTAAATTTGATTGGAACAAAGTTTTTTGTAGGCAGCTTAGTATTAAAATACTGTTCCCGAACGTATGATTGCATTTTTATAAACAACTATAATACCTTCTCTTACCTCAAAACCGTCATACGTTCCATCGGTTACGTTTTTTTCGTTAACAAGGCGTACATTATCTCCGATTCGAGCATTTTTATCAATGATAGCATTTTCGATGACCACATTTTTCCCTATACCTACTATCGGAGAACCCGCCCTGCTGTCCACTTCGATCTCTTTCAGTGTCTGGTAGTAATCGGCGCCCATCATGATAG
>JABHYP010000668.1 GCA_018656855.1 Candidatus Latescibacterota bacterium
AGCGCATAGATCATGGCGGTCTGTATACGATAGTCATTTGCAACAGTGGTGACAGCTTCAACACTTCTGAGAGTCTCGGTTATGCTTGCTAGATCGAATATACAGACTATACACTCATTCCCGTCTGCCTGAAGCGGTTTGCTCCCGAATTCAGTAATATTAAAGTAAGAATTTGAAAGAGATTTGCTGAAATTTGCGGCAACGTTTGTTACGTTATTACCTTTCATAAGGTCGTTAAGGTAATTGTAGTCTGAATATTTCATTAATGGCGTATTACCGATACTGAAATAATCGAACGCAGGAAAACCAAACACAACCTGCGAAGTCGGTTCGATATACGCATTATCAATCTTATTGGTAATTGCGCTTGTTCGGTCAAGCGCCAGATTATCCATAATGATCTGCGGCTGAACGTCATCGCGGTACTTGCCGTTAATCCTGAGCCGGATATTATACACTATTGGACCGCCAACGCCATCCTGTGGAGAATCGTCCTCAAACCGTACCGCAACCATCATCGGAGTAGGTGTGAAGTTATTAACAGTGCCGCGCCACTCTCTTCCTTTGTCACGGTTTCCCTGTACTCCATACGTAGTAACATAGGTTGTCCCGAGGGTTAATGCGCCGAATTTCCTTCTAAAACGGCCGCCGCGCAGCATGACACCTCCCTCATTCACATGACCTAACATGTTCGAGCCACTTGTTACAAGAACACTACTGATAAATTTTCCGGTAGTGTTTGCTGACTGAAAATCAATCGATATACCGTTCATATTCGGAATGGCTAAAGTAAGCGGAGTAAAATTAGTTCTGAGAGCACCGGCGCCTATAACAGAAACAGACCAATCGCTGGTGGATTCTCTCGCAACCCATACACCATCAGTTGTACCAAACTGGTTAATATAGCCGCTTGGGCCAAGGGCTCTCCATTGACCATCTTGATAGAATCTATCGCTCCATACTCTAAAGCTTTCAACCATTTTTGTAATTCTATCGCCGAATTCATTGTAGGTCCATCGCTTTCTGCGCTCCTCAATAATATTATAAGGTTCAAAATTGCGGAAGGAATAGTTCTCGTAGCGGTCATCCATCTCATAATACTCGTACCCCCACTTCTTATAAAGGTCGTAATGCCTTCCGAAATCTCCGAGGAATGCCTGATCCTCTGCATGCCTTGTGGTGGTTGAGAGAGCCCGCAGACGATCCTCAGTCGACATGCTTAGCCATTCGTCTTCCGTGAGTTTCCGGAGTTCATAAATATTATCAGCTAACAAATTATGACCGAAACTTATCAATCCTGAAACAAGAATGAATAACACTATAATTCGTTTAATCGAAAAAGCCCTTTTCACTTTGCCTCATCTTTTCTAACACATACAGAGTTAGTCATTACACAGAGTTTTGGATTGCTGTTGTTGACAGGTGTAGCTTAGCGGAAACGAACAACAGCCTCAAGTTGCATCGATTGGTAAGATTACTTCAGGCGCTGGTGTTAGATAAACAAAGGAACTATTCAACCATAAATTATTATACTTTAACCTTCATCGTTCCGCAAGTGTTTTGATTCAAACAATGTATCAAATACCTCTCCATTCAACAATTCATTCAGCAGCTTCTCATTAAACGATTCTATATAAACATTTTTCCATGTGCTTCCCGGTTCAATGTACAATGTTTTCAAACCAAAAAGCATGAGACATCAACGAAGAGCGACATCCATAAAACTGCTTATAGAATTCCCCGGGATAATTACATGACCACTCTGTAAAAGGATATCGTATTACTCGTGTTACTGAACACGTACTTCCTGAAGCAGCCAATGAGCAAACGCAGATGAAGATACGGTCATACATGCGGCGCCATTTAAAAAAGGTTCTGCCAGCCAGAGCACATCTGGCAAATAGGGTCTTTTCATCGTTAAGTATCCGTATGTATTTAATATTGTTCTTTAAGCCCCGGGTATTTGTCGGGAGTTTTTACCACATCATTCCCTCTGTTTGTCCTTCCCAGTATTGATCGTTTTGCGGGATATTTTCCCAATCGCGATAGGATAAACCGGTGGGATCAAATACAATATTTCCGTTAAACACTGTCATGATCGGCACAAGTTTTTTATCACCCGTTAACCTTCCGCCTCCGGTGAGATCCTGCCCGGGAGAACAGTCGGTGTAGTGGTATTTACCCTCTAACATCTCAATTACCGCAATTTCCGCTGAAGACCCTACGGACAGCGTCCCTAATTCCGGGCGTTTGATTATTCTGGCGGGATTAACAGTTGAAAGACGAATCACATCCTCAAGAGATAATCCCATGCAGAGGAATTTCGACATAACATTAATCATATTATACACCGGACTGTTGCTGTTACGACCATGCAGGTCTGTGCTGATTGAATCGGGAGGAAATCCCTGTTTGATTGCTCGAACAGCGTGTCGAAACACCATGCTGCCTGAACCATGTCCGACATCAAAAATAACTCCACGCTCCCGGGCTTTGAATAAATCGGGGTTTACCTTCCCGTTTTCCAGTATAATCGGAAATTGTTTTGCCTGATAGTGAGTATGAATATCGCCAGGCCGCATTTTTTTAGTGATCATTTCACGGTATGAACGTGCCGGATGTCTTCCCACAGCCGGCCGCTGTGCCCAGTCAAACATTGCCGGTAAGTTTGTCTGACGCCCGGCTTCGAGAGCTTCTTCCACCGAAGCCCAGACCCGTTGCAATCCCTCGTATTTTCCACCGTTGTAATGGGCGCTTTTAATTCCGACAATAATGTCGGGATACTTTTTTGCAATTTTTACAGCAAGAGGAACGTTAAATTGCTCAGGCGATTGATCACCCTTCATTCCCGTAGCAGCTATATTTAGAAAGGCAAGTATTCGTGGTTGCCAGAACTTTGCTCTGCCGTTAGAAGGTTCATCAATAATTACACGTTTGAAATCTTCGAAATTATTTGCCCCGGCAGTTCCGACATCAACAATTGTTGTGCATCCGGAATTAAAACACACATCACGTGCAATTACTGATGGTACATGAAAATGAGTATGGTACACGTGCGCATGAATATCAATGAAACCGGGAGTTACACAATATCCTGCCACATCAATTATTTTCTTGGCGCCTTCATTATCAATTTCCTGCTTTACCGCTGAAGTTGGAATATTTTCGCCAACCAAAGCAATTTTCCCGTCCTTAATAGCAACATCCATCACATCATCAATACTATTCGCTGGATCAATGACATGGCCACCCTTTAATAAAATATCATACTTCCCGTGTTCCTGAATCCGTCCTTCCTGCCGCGACTCCTGAGCAAGAGCGGGTGAAGATAAAGTAAGCCCGGCAGCATTTCCCAATAGGGCTCCCCCAGCTAATGAATTTTTAAAAAATTTACGCCTTTCCATGGTGTTATCCTCTTTATAATATATTAAGCGTTATATGAATAAAATGTGAATATTAATCAAGTTTATCCTATTAATGCGCACCTTGACTTATATATGAAATAGATATGTAAGTTAAATCAGTCGACATCTCTTTAACCGTAAGATGAGCAATTAATAAGCGTTAAGCGTTCTCAGCAAGAACATTAATATAATATTCCTGAGGTAATTTCCCAGTATATATCGTCTTTGGGAATATCCTCCCAGTTGGTGGCGCTGAGTCCGTAGGGATCAAAAACGATTTGTCCCCCGAATAATGTCATAAAGTTTTTAATATTGCTATTCCCTTTGAATCCAGCATTTCTTGCATCAGTATAGCCGAAATCACCCTTTTGTAATTTAAACACTGCTATATCAGCTACTGCGCCAGCGCTGAGGTGTCCCAGGTCGGAACGTTTGATTTCCCTTGCGGGATTTATTGTAGAACAACGTATCACCTCTTCGAGAGGGATACCCATACAGACGAATTTAGACATGATATTGGTCATGTTTAACATCGCGCCGCAAGTATTTCCACCGTGGACATCGGTGCTGATGGAGTTGGGCCAGAATCCCTGCTTGATTGCAGGAACGGCGTTTCTCCACATGAAACTCTGTTGACCATGCCCAATATCGAAATACACTCCGCGTTTTTGTGCCTTGAATAAATCAGAATTGACCTTTCCATCTATTACTGTAGGAAAGCCCCAGTAGAAAACGTGGGTATAGATATCCCCCGGCCTCATTTTTTTTAAGATGATATCGTGTAATGAACGTTCGGGATAACCTCTCCCGGCGGGTGCTGGGTGGAAATCAAGCATAACCGGCAGGTCTGCTAAATCTCCTGCCGCCATAGCGCTGTCAGGCGAGGTAAAGGGTTTACGAACTCCATCATAGTGCCAGCTGTCATAATGAGCAGTTTTAAATCCGACAATAATATCGGGATGCTTTTTTGCGGTTTCAGCCGCAAGTTTTACATCAAATAAATAGGGATCATTTTCATATTCTCTACTGGTCATTCCTTTCTTGGATATATTTAAAAAAGCCAGTATCCTGGGTAGTGAATTATCAATGATTTTTTTAAAATCCAGGAAAGTTTCAGCCCCGGAAGAGCCAGCATCTACGATTGTAGTTACTCCATAAGGAAAGCAATAATCACGAGCAATAACTCCCCTTGGGGATTCCTGAGTGTAAAAGACATGAGCATGAATATCAACAAAACCTGGTGTCACATAGTAACCGGAAACGTCAACTACTTTTTTTGCTTCGGAAATCGGAATATTTTTCGCTACACTGGCGATTTTACCATCTTTAATAAGAATATCAATCCTGCTGTTGATATTATTCGCAGGGTCGATGACAAGCCCGCCTTTCAAAAGAATAGAGGGATTCGCAACTCCCTGTGCTGAAACAGCGGACACCGTGAAAGCAATCAGAAAAACGGTTACCGAAAAAAATACCATCTTATTCATTATACCACTCCTCACTCATTGCTATTATGAGTTCATTGCAGCAAAGTTTGCCAAGCACAGTACTGAGTTCGGATCCTAAAAATATTGACCCGAGGGATTTACCCAGTAACGGCTGTCTTTGGGAATATTTTCCCATGCCGGATAACTCAAACCATAGGGATCAAAACCTACATTCCCGCTAAATAACGTCATAATACTCTGTAGTTTTTTATCGCTTCTGAATCCTCCGCCACTGGTGTCGAGATAAGTGAAATTTCCTTTTAGCTGTTCAAACACTGCAATATCAGCTATAGATCCTCTACTCAGCGATCCAAGTTCCGGGTGATTGATAGCACGGGCTGGATTTATGGTCGAACGTCGGATGACACCCTCAAGCGGCACCCCCATACAGAGGTATTTTGACATGACATTAATCATATCGATAACGGGGCCGTTTGTATTTCCCCGGTGTAGGTCGGTACTGATTGTATCAGAGATAAATCCCTGCTCAACTGCTGGAACCGCATTCCTCCACACGAAACTGCCCGCTCCGTGGCCGGTATCAAAGATAAAACCGCGTTCCTGTGCTTTGAAAGCATCCGGATTAACTTTCCCGTCCTTACCTATTACAGGAATATGAATTGCATAGTGATGGGTATGGATATCACCTGGGCGGCTTTTTTCAAGAATGAGTTCACGGTACGATCTCATGGGATATCCTCCACTTGCCGGCCTCGGGTACCAGTCAAACATACATGGTAAATCCGCCTTACGTCCTGCCTCCATAACGGCGTCCACATTAGCCCAGGGAGTATGAAGGTCATCGTAGGGCTGTGTTGTCCAGTAATGAGCGACTTTGAAACCAACAATGTGATCAGGATATCTTTTGGCGGTATCAACTGCCAGATTGACATCGTACGTTCGGGGATCCTGTTCAGCCTCGGTCATACCAGGCGCAGCGATGTTGATAAAGGCCAGAGTTCTGACTCGCGTCTTATCAATGAGCTGTTTTAAACCCCCAAAATTGTGTGCTCCCGTGGATCCAGCATCAACAACAGTCGTAACACCAGAGTTGAAACTATGATTATCCGGAATAATACAGGCATTGAGTTTGCCGTTAAACTTAACATTGTAATAGGCATGAATGTGACTGTCAATGAAACCCGGCGATACATATAAGCCAGATACATCGATTATTTTTTTTGAGTCCTTTGCGGAGATATTTTTTCTCACACGGGCAATTTTCCCTTCTGCAACGGCAACATCCATTATGCTGTCAATATTATTTGCCGGATCAATGACATGGCCCCCTTTCAGAAGGATATCATACTTTCCCTTCTCCTGGACAATTATATCCTGACGAATCCCCTGGGCAAGGGCGGGTGACGATATGGTCATTCCGGCAGCGCTGCCTAATAGAGTTCCACCTGCCAATGTGTTTCTTATGAATTTACGTCTTTCCATGATTTTCCCTCATTTCTATATATATTGATGTCATCGTTAATAATACTGACCTGATGGATTCAACCAATACTTTGCATCTTTTGGAATATTTTCCCAGATCGGGTAACTTAAAGCGTACGGATCAAAAACGATATTTCCCCCCGATAATGTCATAATATTCTTAAGTCTCTTGTCGCCATATAATTTTCCGCCGCTAGTATCGAGATAACTGAAATTCCCCTTCAACTGTTCAAACACCGCAATATCTGCCGTTGCCCCAAGACTCAAAGTCCCCAGTTCAATATGATTAATCTCACGGGCAGGATTTATGGTTGAACGTCTGATAACATCCTCAAGGGGCAAACCCATGCAAAGGTATTTTGACATAACATTAATCATTGTAACTACTGGGCCGTTTGTATTCCCTCTATGGAGGTCGGTACTGATAGAGTCGGAAATAAATCCTTGCTCTATTGCTGGAATCGCGTTCCTCCACACGAAGCTTCCGGCGCCGTGACCACAATCAAAAATAAAACCGCGTTCCTGTGCTTTTATAACATCCGGATTAACTTTCCCGTCTTTATCTATTACAGGAATGTGAATTGCATAGTGGTGGGTATGGATATCACCTGGGCGGCTTTTTTCAAGGATGAGTTCACGATACGATCTCATGGGATATCCGCCACTGGCAGGCCTCGGGTACCAATCAAACATTACCGGCAAATCCGCCTTACGGCCAGCCTCCATAACGGCGTCCACATTAGCCCAGGGAGTATGAAGATTATCGTAGGGCTGTGTCGTCCAGTAGTGAGCGACTTTAAACCCGACAACGGTTTCTGGAAAATTCTTTGCGGTATCCACCGCCAACTGAACATCATATTGCCGGGGATCCTGTTCGGAACTATTTCTCATTCCTCCTTTTGCTATATTAATCAAAGCCAGTATCCTGGTTCGCGAATTATCGATAATTTCTTTGAAATCCTCGAAATTTTCACTGCCGGAAGAGCCGACATCGAGGCACGTCGTAACCCCAGATTTAAAACAATGATCATCAGCTACAATGTAATTCATGTGTCCGCCATCTTTCAAAAAAGTGTAATAGACATGAACGTGAATATCAATAAAACCCGGCGACACATACAATCCGGACACATCGATTGTTTTCTTGGAGTTCTTTACGGGAATATTTTTTCCAACGAGGGCTATCTTTCCATCTGCAACAGCTACATCCATTATACGATCAATATTGTTCGCCGGATCAATGACATGACCTCCCTGTAAAAGGATATCATATTCCCCGTGTTCCTGAACAAGTATTTCCTGCCGCAGCCCCTGAGCAAGAGTGGGTGAAGATACAGTCATTCCGGCGACATCACCTAATAAAGCACCACCAGCTAATGTGCTTCCAATAAATTTACGTCTTTTCATTTTTCTACCTCCTTGATAATTATCAATATCTTTGGCTTCTCATTTATGCATAAAGTGGCACCTTGAATTATTTGACTTACCTGTTAAGGTCACTCTAATAATATTGGCCTGAGGGATTGATCCAGTAACTGTTGTCTTGGGGAATTTTTTTCCATACAGGACAACTTAAACCATAAGGATCAAAAACAATATTTCCATCGGATAATGTCATAATACTTATGAGTTTCTTATCGCCATAGTTTTTCCCGCCGCTAGTATCGAGATAAGTAAAATTTCCTTTCAACTGTTCAAACACTGTGATATCAGCCGTTGATCCTCTACTCAGCGATCCCAGTTCAGGGTGATGGATAGCACGGGCAGGGTTTATTGTCGAACGCCGTATTACTTCATAGAGCGGCACGCCCATGATGACATATTTCGACATGACATTTATCATATCGAGAACTGGGCCATTGACATTTCCTCTGTGAAGGTCTGTGCTGATTGTATCGGAGATGAATCCCTGCTCTATTGCAGGAACCGCGTTCCTCCACACGAAACTCCCGGCCCCGTGACCACAATCAAAAATAAAACCGCGTTCCTGTGCCCTGAATACATCCGGGTTTACTTTCCCGTTTTTACCTATTACAGGAAAGTGAATTGCATAGTGGTGGGTATGGATATCACCTGGGCGGCTTTTTTCAAGGATGAGTTCACGATACGATCTCATAGGATACCCGCCACTGGCAGGCCTTGGGTACCAATCAAACATTACCGGCAAATCCGCCTTACGGCCAGCCTCCAT
>JABHYP010000669.1 GCA_018656855.1 Candidatus Latescibacterota bacterium
ATTTCATCATTCGACAGTTCGCGAGCAGTTCTTTCTAATATCGGACTCGGAACCGCTGATGGACCAGTGCAATCCCCAGTTGGATCTTCAGCTGTTTTCTGCCGTCCACAGTGGCTTAACTGGGCGATTACTCTGCATGATTCGTCGGTTCGGTGAACTTGGTCCGCCATCTGAGCGATGTCTTCAATATACTCATCGTCCCAAATACACCCTTGGTTATGTCCAGCTCGGCCTTGTGGCATCACTGCCATATGACCGGTAATGATCATGCCAGCACCACCTGCAGTTAATCTTTCATAAAATTCCAGTAGTCCTGGGATCAGTCGCCCCTCCTCTGTCATTCCGCCTTCAGCTGTTGCCGATCTTACCAAACGATTTGTTATTGTGAGATTCCTAATTTTACCTTCAGAGAATAAACGATAGCTTTCACGTGTCATGAAGATCTCCTAATTCGTTATCAGAAAGAATAAAGTGAGATAAAGTTACCCAAAAAACTTCATTCCGGAATGTCGGAATGAACTGAAATCGATTTCATCTATCTGGTTTAACTTGCCATAACCCCACTAATAAAGTATTTATTCCGACATGTCAGAAAATATTTGAATTAATCTTAAATTATCAGAATATTGCAGATAATATACTGTATTGTTGAATTATTTGTGCAGTTTTGACTATTTTCCACAGCATTTCTTATATTTTTTGCCGCTTCCACAAGGACATGGTTGGTTGCGGCCTATCTTTGGTTCAGTTCTGACTGTTTCACTGTAATTTGATGCAATATCTTCATCATCTTTCGATACATCTTTGAGATATTCCATCTCTTTTATCGCGTCATCAATGAATGTATTCTTATAATCATCTTCGTGGAGTATATTAGGATGTTTCTTAATATATTCATATGCTTCAGTCACTTGATCCAATGTCGTTGTTTCTTCCATAACAAATTTATTTGAGAAAGCAATTTTTATCCTGTCCAGAAACTCGAATGCGTTAAGATCCAAACAAGTCATGATCAACCCGTTCCAGATAAATGCTTCATTTTGTTCTAGTTTATAATCAAATAATTCAGTAAAATACTCAATAATCTCTTCCCTTGATAATTCACCATTGACCATCAGGACTTTAAAAGCATCGATTATTGAGGTACGGGCATACGCATTTGCATAAGAATTTTCGATCAACTCCTTTATTAAGGACAAATCACCGCCGCATACCGATGCCAATAATTTACCTGCTTGTTCTATGTGAGCACTGTGAACAAGCATATTGAGCGTTTGCCACGGTAATGAAAAAAACTTATGTATTACGGGATACGCTTGTTTCTCCCGGAACTGAGCCAGTAAATATAATGCGTGAGTATGAAGAGTATAATCACTCTTTGACGCGTATCCCTCAGCGTCTTGAATAACTTTGTTTAGCGCGTCCAATAATTCAGGAATTATCTCATCCTGCTTCTCTATTGCTGCTTCTAACGCTTCTCTTGGAAATGTACCGTCATAATATTCCAGTTTCGATATGATCTCTTTTATTTCCATACTTCTGTTATTATGAGATATTAAAACTCATTCAGCATTGCCGCTGTAGGTAAAAAATCAACTTCCCGTTCTATTAGACTTAACTGAAATATTGACCTGTGAAAAGCACTTGTTTTATAGACTGATATTTATGGAGTATCGGGTCAAGATGGAACCATCTGATAAAATCCGACGTCTGAAAACGCTTTATCCAAATATATTAGAATCTTGCCGCTAATAAACTTATATAACAAGAAAATGAAGACGGCATGACCGCCTCCGCTTTTACTTCTGAATCGAAGTGTATCCCTGTATCCAGCAGTACATGAAAGCTGCGAATATGCAGCTAAGACCTAAGCCTATTAACAATGTCATAATATCCTCCTTAGTTAATTGTTTATACAGGATATCTATATGTCGATACTGAAACTCGTTCCGACGTGTCAGAAAATATCAGGATAGTATCAATTAATTCAGATAAATATGCATACCACACTGTATTTATGTTAAAAATTATATGTTTTTTTGATATTCACTGCGTAATAGTCTGTAATATTGAATTAAATTAATCAAAATCCAATAAAAAATTGTTTGCTGGAAAATAAGTTGAAAAAATCGATTCCGACATTTGGAAAATGGCATCAAATGAAATATTCAGTGTGAACTGGTTTTTCATTTTTTTGAGAATTTTTTGCTTTCAACTACCATTAGAATCTCAACAATGATGCGCACTTAGCGGGTGGTGTTTGCTGGAAAAGTGATGTAAAAAATTTGAATTATAGAAAATGGCATCATATAGCATAATATAACAGTATAATACCAGTAAGTTTCCGGGATAATAGATTATTAAATTTTAATGTGAAAACAAGCATAAATAGCCTTATATGCTGATATAATATAGTATTTCAGGTGAATGGTTTTGATTGGTCGAGGGAGAGACTTTTTTGAAGTGGCTTCTTGAGTTACGTTATAAGATTCTCGAAACGGGATAAATCTAGTCCATGAAATAACCTGGATAAATCCATCGGTGGATAAATCCATGATGTCCATGAAAAATCCACGAAATAACCTGGATAAATCCATCGGTGGATAAATCCCGTTCGGGACAAAAACACCAATTATATAAATATTTCATATATATGCTTGTATATCATTATAATCATGTAATATTATATATATAGAACACGAAAAAGTGGCATTACATACTGATATAATTAGAAAATCAAATTAATGATTTTAATCACTGAAAGATTGAGAGTTTTTTGAGACAGGATTATCTGTTGCTAACGTCAAGATGAGCGATAACGAATATACAGATATCTCTCTTTCGTAGGATAAGTGAGATGGCTGACTATATAACGGTAACATTCTTCTCTGGTCGGAAGCGTTACCGTTATTTTTTACAGCATTAGGCATGAAAAGCACTGGCTTTTTTCTTTATGTGAGGCAAGTTAGAGCGAGGATTGAAGGAACTGCCGCGGCCTTTTTTCATCATTAACCCTGAAAAGAAGATAATAATGTGTATAGCGATGTCCGAAGGCAGGAGCTAAATCATTTACTGAGTTACGACATTACCAGTCCCCCACTAAAGTGGGGAGACTGAAAGTAAACCTTAATATATTATTAATATATAATTAAAGAGGTTGACAACAGTTTTTCATGCGTTACAGCTTTGAAACTATACGAGAAAAAGAGCGGCAAGATCTGCGTTACTTTTTAGTTGGGGTCGGTTTGCTTTTTAGTTGGGGTCGGTTTACTTATTAGTTGGGGTCGATTTGGTTGACAAAAACTCTTCTCGAACCCTTTTACTGAGCTTCTCAGATACCTTTTGATTATCATTTAGAAGTCTGTAAACCATTTTATCCGAGACATCAATTCGAGATGCAAAGTCAGGAACTTTCAGTCCACTATTGCTATAAATCTCTTTAAATTGATCATTTGTTAATCGTTCACTAGCAGGCAACTGCCTATATTCTGCGGCTTTATTTGCTATCACAACCAGTTCTTGCTTTAACCAAAGTGGTGGTTCGAGTGACAGTATCACATTCATTGGATCGTTACAATCAGATGGTAGAGGCTTCTCACCATTATGATTCCATGATCCAAGATACTTCTGCTCTTGCATGTACCCCAACTCTTTCTCAAGGTTTCTCAACTCTCGCATCCAAAGATCAGACTCTGTGTCAAGATCACACCAATGCATTAGTTTTCTAGCTGAAAACTTTTTCTTGCCTTCAATACGCCAGAAAACCGCCAGTAATGGAGCAAGAATAATCGTCAACGGATGATCCCGATGACTCTCCTGGACAATTTTCTTTAACAGCTTGGTGTATTGACTTTTGCTGGTGCGTGGCAACGTATACCAGAACTCTTCTGCTCGAATCGTAACTGATTCCCAACCGGATGTTTGATGAATCTTAGCACCAGGTAATGTAAAAAGCCGCTGGAGATTGATCACTTTTTCATTCTTATCTTTTCGGTCAACAACCAAGATCAGAGAGGCTAGCAGTTGAACTATGTCTACTGCTGCTTTCTTCTGTTCAGGTTTGTAGCTCCCGCCACTCTTCCGCTTATATCCCAGCCTCTCAAGATGTTTATTGACATCCCATTCCAAATATCCCTTCCTCATATTCTCCTCTATTCCGATAATCATTGCTAGAAAGTGTCTAAGTCCTTCGGGACCGAATGTTCTTCTAATGTAAATGGCTAAAGATTCATCATCGAATGTCTTAATATCGTCTAACGATGCGGATGCATGAATCTTGATGCTGTCTTTTAGGATTCCGATCTTTTGAGTTTCTGATATAAAATTGCCGGAAGAATTAATCCTTTTCTTTCCTGCCTCATTGCTTATTACCGAAGAGACCAGTTTTTCTTTGGGGATCCTTTTGGGTTTTCCTGAAAACAAAGACAGTAAGTAAAACATGATCGAATCAGACGGTAACGCAAACGAATGATTCTTGAGATACAGCTTTCTGAGTTCCGCAACCCGGTTTACCAAATAATCTTTTAGAGCTTGATTATCATCGATTAATTCCTTTGGAACATTGCTTTTTGAGATCAATGCGGACAGTTCGCTTTTATCAGTCAACGCTTGCATGATTCGTAGTGCAGCCAGCTCCTTTAGCAGCTTCTTATTTGCATTGAGCATGGCAAGAACAGCTCTTTTGTTTAGTGCATTTACAGCAAGGTGTTTCAATTTTTCAGTTTTCATATCAAATTTCCTCTATTTTACTGGTTTTTCGGGTGAATTTGAGTTCAATTTTACTCCTAAAATGTGAAAGTTTGTTTTTGGCGAATTCCAGCATCAAAATGGGTTCATCATCATCTGAAAATGTGTCAAGTTCCTTTGGATACAGTAACCAGACTACGTTTGAGTTGTAGGCCAGCTTGCCGGTTTCCATAATGTCATGGATGGTTGGCTTTCCACTCGGTTTTTCTCCAGTGCCTTTCTTCCTCAATTCACCACTGGTGATGATTGGAATTCGATACTGATCGACAATGGCTTTGATTCGATTGGCTCTCTCAATATTCATCTCCCTAATCTGAGAATTGCCTTCAATGTCCAGATTGTATAATCCATCAATCACGACGAAGAGCGGTCTGTTTGAATTATTTATGATCAATTCTTCACACTGGTCGATGCTTCTGACTTCTGCAATGTCTTTGATATCCAGTCTATCTTCATTAAAACGAGTTATCAGGGTATCGTATCCTTGTTCCAATTTCTGGTGATCAGACTGGTTCTGCTGTTTTCTTTGGATCTGGTTCAATTTAAGACTAGTCATAATGCCAAGCAGCCGATTGATGATAATCTCTTTGCTATCATCGAGTGAGAAGTAGATCCCCTTGACATCCGGATTCCTGGCGATAATATCGATGAACATATTCGCCAGACACGCAGTTTTGCCAATATTAGTTTCTGCCGCTAATAGATAGAATCCAGGTTGCAGACCGTCGATACCATCACAGATCTTTGTTAACGATCCAAATTCGAAACCCAGGTATTTGCATTGCCTAATGCTCTCAGAATCAAACTTTGTTTTTAGAAACTGATTAAGCGGCAATATTTTGGGTTTATCAACTGATTTGGTAACAACTAAAGCGTTTGCCTTTTTGCTTCTCATTTGGTTTTTGATTTCAGGAAATTTCACCTCAGCTAGTGGCAAATATTCCTGTTGTATCTCTTCCGGCAGAATTGAGATTAATTCTGACATCTCTTTTTCTGCTTTTTCTCGATCCTCATCGTCAGATAAATCATGATTTTTAGTGATCTGATTGTACTTCCAATCAATTCCTTTTTCTGCCTCACTCATTGAAGCCCTGAACGATTCAACACCTTTTCTGCTTATCCAGATTGCGGGGTCTTTGATTCCCAAATGTGATGTC
>JABHYP010000670.1 GCA_018656855.1 Candidatus Latescibacterota bacterium
ATCGGACAATGAACTGGAAATGAATGTCGCCCGCCATGCACGTGATGTAGGAGCTTACACCGTTGCATTCTGTCCGTTTGCGACTGATGGAGATTCATCCGGCCCGAGGCTTTTCAAAGAGGCCGATTCCGCCTTCAACAGTTACAGCGATGAAAGCGCGGGGGTGATTACGGTCAAGGGATTTAAGGAGAAAGTATCGCCGCTGACGGGTTTGACTGGTAACCTCATACACTGGATGCTCACGGCGCAATGGACCGACCATATGGCACGTCGCGGCGAAATGCCCTACTACTGGCAGGGATACCATGAATTCGAGGGGCGTGAATACGATGATTTCGTTCATCCGCTCTTTCTCAAGCGGGGATATTGAAAGAATCTGACGGAGTTGCAAAAAGGATTAAACAGAGAGTTTATATTATAATAATTGGCAGTTCAATCTTGCTTCTTCATCTCCATGAAAAAACGGGGGTAACAAAGAAGAGACTCTTCCATTAGCGAGATAGAAACGCTATCGGCTATTGTATGAGCAATTTTCTCCTCACAGGGGCTGAATCCGAATGTAGTAATCCCTTTCGCTGCAGTCAGACGACCGTCCGTGCAGAACTTCCAGTTCAGTACTTTAACCTCTCGTTCGAGAGCGTCTTTAACAATATTTCCTGCCTTTACTACATACGGGTGATTTCGAGGTGTTGTAAATCCAGCGGAGATTTTTTCCACGCCTTCCTTGAATTCGAAAACATTAACCTCAGCTTTTATTCCGAGTTCGTCTGCTATTCCTTCAAGAATACTAACCAAATCGTCACGGGTTTCCAGAGACTGACGGCAATCCACATATATTATCACTTTTTCAGGGATAACATTGCGTGAAATATTTCCGGTATTGTACAGGGTTGGAGTCATGGTGGTTCTACCAAGTTCCGGGTGAGGTTTCAACCCTTTTTGTACTTCCTCGAGACGAAGCATAAACAGTGCCGCATCAAGGTTGGGATTATGTCCTTCTTCCGGCATGGATGCATGAGCAGACTTCCCTGATACAGTCACAAAAACACCGATACATCCACGGTGACCAATCATTATCTGGTTGGTCGTGCCTTCACCGAGAATGCACATATCAAAATTAAGGCCGCTATTCTCCAGGAGATAGTATGTCCCCTGCCCCCAGAGTTCCTCAGCTGACACAAATGTTACATATATGCTTGACCGGGGGCGGACTCCGGTATCCATAAGTATTATCGGCGCATACGTCTGGACAGCAATAGCGCCCTTGGTATCCGATGCGCCGCGCCCGTATATACGGTCCCCTTCGATATGCCCGGAAAATGGCGGATATGTCCAGTCATTGGGATCGCCTTCTGCCACATGATCCATGTGAGAGTTAAGATTTATAACAGGAGCATCAGGGTCTGTTCCTTTTACAAAACCAAATACGTTTCCTTTTTCATCCTGCCATATCTCGTCGAAGGAGAGTTTCTTCATCTCGTCCATAATCACTTGCGCCACAGCCTTCTCCTCATAGGTCGGGGAAGGTGTCTGAATTAGCTTTTGGCAAAAGTTCACCCATTCAGGTTTACGCTTTAAGACAGATTCCTTAATACTGTTCTTCATCAGTTCTAATTCGTTATGTTTACGCATCATTATTACCCGAATGTAAATAGTCAGAACATTCTGAACATATTGAGTTAAAAGTTAATGTGTACTTTTCACGAGAAGCAACTGTTTTTTTCAAGCCTCCTTGCCAGGGTTTGCCTCCCCAAACCTAACATAGTAACCTAAACAAGGCCTTTCAAATGGGATTGTACCCCGTCAGAACATTCTGGGTACTTACAGTTAAAGGATATAAAGTTGCAGCATGACTACTTCACCAGCATCATCTTCCCACTCAATTATCCGTCTATTCTTCAATATCACTTAATTTCATAATTCTTGAGCACATCCGTCTGCATTTCCATCACCTCGCCCATGCTGACAACGACTTTCTCAGCCCTGACAAGCCCGACATCCCGTGCATACCATAAGTCAGTCTTTTCATAGGAGGTTTCTCCCAGTGATAAATTCAACTCAAAATGCAAACAGGCCTCGAATGTTCCCGCGGGGATAGAGACGGTTTCTATATCCATGAAGGTTCCGGTAAGATTATTTTCACGAATTCTGTCAATTACCCATTCACTTCCCTTTTCAATCCCGAATTTCAGGTATGCTACATCTTCATCGTTGGAAAGTGCATTGACAGTATTGTTTTCGATGCGAAATGCGCTGAAATATTCGGAATAATTGGATGACATTACAGTATAAGTCATACCGTTTACTGTTTCTGAGCCGGTTACGCTGACAGTATGCTCGTTCGGCTCTTGGCTATCAATAGTCCGTTCGTAAGTCCATGATGAGCCGGTTCCGAGAGGAAAATAGTCTTCAGCTTTATAGATATTCCAGTCAAAACCTATTATATCGGGTACTGTGAGTTCTGCAAAATCGATACCTTTCTGCCATTCCACAGCCACCCATGTTGTATCCGGTGTGAAAGAAAAGCTGTCTTTTGATGGGATAAAAGATATTTGTTTTGATTTTTCTCTTTCATCAACCTGACAGTTATAATCAATCCCTTCCGTCGTATAAAATCCCTCAGAATCAGTTTCCATAACCATGAAAAAAAATGAAATTTGCACACCTGAAATCCCATTACCGCTATTGTCCAGAACTCTTCCTGAAAACACATACTTTGTAGGTCCTCGATACGAACAAACGAGGTCGGGCATAATAACATCTTCGCCGTCAACGATTATGGTTTCCCGGACTATACCAATATTTATATTGCTCAATGTTCCCTCTAATATGTATGTACCATCTTTTAATCCGTGAAAAGTATAAAAGCCGTCTTTGTCAGTTGCTAAATAACGACGTTCCCCGTAGTAGTTATCCTCATTTAGATGCATCCAAGGCAAATACACACCATTACCATTTGTGTCGACGATTCTTCCTGAGATTGAATGCAGCAGTTCACCAGTATTGGTAGCGATGAAATTAACCTCGGAGAAAAACGCGGTTGTATTCACAAACGCTGTGTCCGGGCTGAAGATATAATTGTACCAACCTGTTTCAGGAACTACCTTATATGGTTCATTTCTTAGTATTTTGCCATATTCATCTATCCAATAAAATCCGTATTGATTTGTAATACCAAATCCCCCGCTATTTTTAAAAGGTCGTTGTGTTACAAGCACATTAACTTTACAGACAGGATTTCCATCAATATCCAGAATGTTTCCGACAATTATGCTTTCTGGAATATATCCACTCGAACTCCTATACTGCTCGAAGTAAAAATTATCGACTTCCACATCGGAGTCGGTAATAGTAACTACCATGCTCACAGGAAAATAATAAGTAATGCCAAATCTGGTTGTTGGTGTTAAGGTATATTCACCTGCCGGGAGTCCGTCAAAAGAATAATCTCCTGACGGTTCAGTCACCGTTGAATCCTCGATACCTGTCCCGATAATGGTAACGGTAGTCAGACTATCACTCGGCCAGTTTACACGGAGAACTCTCCCTGATATCGTATAGGTATCTTCTCCGGGACCGATTATGCTCTTCTCTTTGTCCTTATCGCAGGAGTAAACAAGTAGTATCGTTATACAAAGTGTTAGAATTGCAACGGAGAATAGCTTTTGCGGAATTGATATTTGGGATTGTCTGCGCATGACTAAGTCTCGTAAGTTAGTAGTATTCACTTCACCAACACCATTTTCCACGTGTCATATACAGTCTATCCCATCATCAATGAACTATTAATATGTATAGTTTCACTTATCAATCGGAAAATAGTTTTCTTCCTGCCTTCGGAATCACCGAAACCAACACATCATCGATGGTTCCATTTGATTGTCTTTCTACTGAGAGAATTGATCTTGCCTGTTCGACATCAATAACACTGAGATTTACCATATAGGACTTATCGATTCTTGCCACAGAACCGATAACAATTTTGTTAATACTCTTTAATCTCCTATGATCAGCTAATTCGTAATCAGCAATGTTACCAATTGTTCTATCGCTAAGAACTGCTAAGATTTTATCTATCTGGGAGCGTTCTAATAAAAGGTATGGTAAATCCTTTTTTTTGATAGTACGGGCTATAGTAGAGCATAGTTTATCCGTAAATACTTCCGATTCAGTGTCTGGAATACCTTTGAGCGTCAGTTTCATAACGGCAAGTGTTCCCTTACTATTTGAAAACATGTTTTCTAAAGCTTGAGTGCCGATAGTGCTCTTTCTTATCAAATCTTTTGCTACTTTCGGAACAAGCGAAGCCAGCACAGTATCAAACGAGCCTTTCTTTTGGCGATCTACATAATGTAAAATCACACCTGAGTCAACATCAACAAAGCGGGCCGTTATAGAATATGTGTTTCCAACTAATCCTACCGAACCAATAACGATTCTGTCAACAAGAGGTATTTGACGCATATGGTTGGCTGGATCACGTGTAATGGCAAAAGTTTTTTGAGTTTTTACATCATTAACCAATTTTTCCAGTTGACTTTGCCTTAGAACAGAATAATTTAATCTTTTGTTTTCAATGAGAGCTGAAATTGCAGTGTAAAGTACTTCAGTTACTTTTTGCGCTTCAGCCTGTGAAACTCCCTGTGCTTCAAAGTCGAATACGGCAAGCTTCAATGAATGAATTTCTTCGTTCGCTGAGTGTGGATACAAAGCACATCCGGACACTATAACCAATATAAACACAGCACAAAGAGAACGAATATTCATTGTATCCTCCCGTATAAAATGTTTTAACCGATATTCCTCATAAAATCAATAATGGTTATGTTTTTATTCTTTTCTACGAAAGAAGTTACTAAACATCTTATCATCAATATATCTGAGTAATGGATTAAGTCAAGATAAATTTTAACAGTTTGAATTATTGCATTATGAATCAAAAAAAGAGACGCCCGATGTGGACGTCTTCGCGGAAAAGAATAAATCTGGATTACAACATGACTACTTCACCAACACCATCTTCCTCGTCTCACTTGTTTTCTCCTCTTTTGTTCAGTATAATATGAGCCCCTCATTTTGTCTTTGTTAATTTTAAAGTGTAAAAATCTGTCAAAACTGATGACGAGAATATCTTCATATTTCCAGATAGATTTTCTCCTTCAAGCTTAATAGAAATTTCACATGAGTATTGACGACCACGTTGATTTACGCTTGTTACAAAGTGAGTTGAAAGCGATAAAAATTTTGAAGGTTCTACACTAATGCGCCATTCATTACTTTCAAAACGTGGTTTCAAAGCAAAAGATATTTTCTCTGCGAACTGAGTAATTGTAAGTTCAGCAGGACTATCAACGGTTTTTGTGCTATTGCCATAACCTCTTTTTACAGTTCCTTTGTAGTTTCCTATCCATTGAGAAAGTGCTGGGGAAGTAATTGCATCGGTTTTTTGCTTTGTATCAGAAGTACTGATTTGTACAATACCACACCCAATATTTAATAAGCATATTATGAGATAAATTGTTGTGAATAGCATTAATGACTGTTTCATAATTAAAACCTCCTGTACTGAACTATTTCACTACCACTATCTTCCTCGTCTCAGTAGAGCCATTAACTTCAGAGGGCAGAAGAGAATACAGGTAAGCACAAACTAATAAAAGGATTGAGTTTATAAAGAAAGGTAGTGTTTCATTTTACAATACGAAAATCAAAAACTCGAAAGTCCTGTGAACTCCTGAATACGGTAAATGATATTTTTGAGCGCGGAGTTTTCGCCGTATTGTTCAAACGGTGCGGTATAATTCAATTGTTCTTTATTTCCCCAGGCGGTTTCGAAATAGCACAGTGCCTCTGCGATTATTTCCGATTCGGTTTTTACGTTAATAAGTAGATTCAGCTCAAGGTTGAAATTTTCGATGTTGCGCCTGGTCATATTTGCCGAGCCAAGAAGAAGGGATGAGCCGCCGCCGCGCTTTTCATAAATTATCATCTTTGTATGAAACTGCTCGCCGTGGGTGTCATACCATCTGATTTTGATTTTACCGTCCGGTTTTTCCAAAAGCTCTTTGGCAACCGGCCTGTTGGGTATGCCGTTTTTCTTGTGGCCAAATGCATCTTTATTGGGATCGAGTATAATCCTGATATTAACACCTTTTTTCGCGGCTTTAATAAGCCTTTTTATTGTTCCGCGTTCGGTAAGATAAAACATAGCCATTGAGATTCTGTCGCCCTGTTCCGAGTTTTCGAGGATATTATAGACCTCGTCACGAATAGAACGCTCCGAAAGAACGCGGACACTGATATCCGAATCAGCCTGCGGATATTTTTTTATGAGATGTTCCGGCACTTTCTGGAGCTCTTTTTTCGAGAGTTTTGCCACCGCCTTCTCGGTTAGATATATCTCCTTCCAGATATCGCCTTTTACCATAACCGCAACATTAGAGTGCGCAGAACTTGCATCGTGAGGATTTGCAGACGCAATGACCGTGACCATTTCGCCATCCGAGTCGGCGATGATAAGTTTTCTGTGGTTTGCTTTCATATTCAACATTCTGAGATAGCTTCTCAAAGTCACACGGTCGTCTTTACCGAATGGATGGGCAAAAAGCCCGAACCGTTCCGAATTCCCGAACCATTGAAAAAATGTTCGCCAGATTGATGAATAGATCGGATTTGAGTCGCGAAGTTTACTGTGGTTCGTAACGATGATATTTACACCGGCATTCTCGAGCGCCCTAAATTGGTCCGATGGAGAACCGCCGTACATGGTGTTCACCGGATCGGTGATCAGATCGATTTTAATTGACGGATTAGATTTGCGTTTGGCAATGAGTTTATCGGTAAGTTCACCGGAAATCAATCGGTATGGTATAAAATCTTTACCTTTGTTGGAATTGTATAAAAACATATCAAGCAGGATGTAATGCTCTGCAGTGTCGATAATATCGATAATTGTGTCGAATATTTCCTGCTCGGATACTCTTTGGCTGTCACTGCGTGTATATGTAATATCGCCTAGAAAATCCAACTCGTCCGCATTTACCTTATAATCGGCGCTGTTAATGTTGATGTTTTCGGGCAGCGGTTTAACCGTTTGGTATGTCCCTACAACAACCAGCCAAGTGAGTAAAACACTCCAGATAGTCATGGTTTTTCCTTAAAGGATATTAGAGATTAACATACGATAATTCTTAGTGATTAGAATTTTTTAACTAATTAATCATAGTCTCCTGTTGGGATTGTGTTTGGTGTGTATATGAGCCAATTAATACATGAACCGGAATCTGTGACTTCAAAGCTGCCGTTCATTCCAGCATTTTTAGTCCTCCTGCCGGTTTGCATTGAGCCGATTTAATGATAATTCAATATGTTTCTCAATATCCTCCAGAGAGTGCAATGGGGCTTTGGGATTTGAGATCGGGGTGATGTTTCCGTTAGCTATGTCAAAATCCACCGGGCCATATCGAGCGGGTTTTCCAGAGTCTGTAATGTGCTCCGCATAGGCATCTCCCTTGCTGTAGTGCCAAAACTCGTATGGATAGGCTATGAAACCATGGCGCTGCATGATTTCACTAATTTCAGTACGGTTTAGGATAGCATGAGCTGAAGCGAACGGAGAAGCCATGGGAGTCAATTCGGATAATTCGAGGTAAGAACCGCTGCGTTCGATTTCAGATAAATCATCTGTCCTTAGAACAGAGATGTCTATGGCGCTCCCTGACATATGAGTGCCAATCTTGGGGCGGGTCGCACAAAGAGCGGTTAACCGGCGAAGCATTAGTTTTGGCTCTGGCATCTTGCCATTGGTTTCCCATATCACCCTCTTTAAGGTATTATCGAAAACGCTCTCATGCAGGGCAACGTCTTTCTGCATCACCCTTGAACGAAATCCATCCTCTACTCGAAGAGTCCATCCCCTATCATTCATCTCCCTGGACGCGGTAATGAAATCTTCGACTAATCCCCTTCGCAAGCAGAAAAGGCGCTCGTGATTCTCAGCAAGTCTTGTCTGTGAAAATTGGACTGCAACTCCCTCTTCCCTCACTGATTGAGGCAAAGAAACCAAAGATTCACCACATTCTTCCACAGGATACTCAAGGATTTTATCCATGAAACCATAGGCAGATTCCATTTGCTTGGTCCAATAATCCCGACGTGCTTTTTCATTATCTCTCTGAGCGGGCATATTTGTATTCCTGTGCATAGCGGTTTGCGCTTAACATGCGGCGGGCCCGGGCAAAACTTTTACATATGCCTCAGCTGAAGCCGTCCGTGTTGAAACGCTTGATAGACATGTTTATTTGTTATTTGATTAATTTTCCCCCACGCCATAAAAGATAGAAAAATCCCCATATTCCAAAAACTGTATAAGTAATTACAAATAACCAAATTTCGAAACCTGGTATATAATTATATCCAGGGGTTCCCGGCAGAAATAAAAAAATAAAGATGATCGTTACCGACCAGTATGCCGAGACTCCGGCGACTGCCGCTGTTGAAATCAGAGACCAGCGTTTCTTCAACAACAAGCCTGTTAAAGAAGCTATTAGTAAGGGGATATAGACAACTGTATCTCCTGCGCCAAACGCTCGGTTGACCTGCACTCCGAATTCACCAACTTGCTCTGAACTCTCTTGTAGTCCATGGCGGACAGTGAAATCATAATTGAATATGGACATCGTCTGACCTATCAGCATCAACGCGATAGATATGGCGAGAAAAAAAACAAAGATCCAGAAAGCTAGCGGACGACCATTATTTTCCATATATATTTTCCCCGAATGATTATACGCTTCGTATAACTACTGTTTATACAGTTTCTAAATAATTCTATTAACGCAGCTATAAGTTGGTTTATAATAAGTATAAGGCCAATTTTGTTTAAAGTCCATCTATCGGACTCATTACACCTCTTCCACATATCGTGTGAAGTCAAGGCGAAGTTAAACAGCGGGGCCATATGACAGCATGAGACAAAATAAATTTTTTGCTCAGCACAAATTATTTAAAACATTGGATATAGTGTAGATCGTATAAATATCCTGGTTATTCTTTGTTCAGTACGAGATCATGAACCTCGCGGTAATCTTTAAACCGCAGGCTATATTTATAACTGCCTGATGAGTATTTATCTGTATTCCATGCCGCCATGTGATACCCTGCTTCACAAATGGAGTTCGAGATTGTTTCAATGTTTTTGCCGGCTTGGTCCAGAATCTCAATCATTACCCATCCCTTTTCGGGGACACTATACTCGATCGCAAGCTGTGGATTATATGTGTTGGGATAGTGCTGGTTGAGTATGCGTGAGGACGGCTTATCGGGAATGGCGAGTTTTTCCTCGGACACCTTGCTATAATCGAATGGCTCGTTGCAGAGATGCCAGAACGGCTCATCCGTTTGATGCTTCAGAAGGTGAAATGTCCTCAGAGGTGTACGGGTAAAACTCGTAAGCGGGCGGCGAACCGCAACACCATCCTGCCAATCGTATACAGGGATATTCATTGGATTCAGCATGCCGGCTTTCCCACGTTCCATCGCGATGTGGAACAATCCGAAATTTCCCGACTCATGGCCGCCGAGCCAATGACCAATGTTATCAACGAGATACGGATTCTTGCCAAATATGACAATGTTTGTCATGTAGTCCCAGGCCCTGCCTATCGGTCTTCTGCTGTTATCAAAACCATGGGGATTTGGCCCCCAGTTGAAGTTGCCATCACGGCCGTAAATACCTTCGATGACATGGAGGTTGTAATTTGATCCTGCAATGTTGTCAATTGTCCTGTGCGCCCACATTTCCATACAAAGAGGATTGTATTGTGTTAATAATGTTGCAGCCAAGTTCTTCGCCGTTGGGAAATCCGGAATATCAAAACGGGGAATTGTTCTTCTATGCCGTTCGAACATCGGGTCAATGACATCATGTAAATTGGGTTTAATGACCGATTTATTAATTATCTTTTCAAGCTTTTGCATCCTTTCAATTGACGCCCATTTCTGGCAATATCCCTGAAATGGGTTTGCATTTGCGCCCTGTAGATTCTTGCAGGCAAGCGTCAGGCCCATCTCGTGCGCTTTAAATTTTGCCAGATTAACGTTCCATGAATTCGGTGCATTAATGGGCCACAGATATGGAATCTGTTCATATACCACACCGTCGGGGACCTCTTTCCAGCAAAATGTGCTTTCATCATTGGCGTCGTCCTCTGTTCTGATGCGGGTCGTTTTGCC
>JABHYP010000671.1 GCA_018656855.1 Candidatus Latescibacterota bacterium
TATTCTCTTGTTGTTTATTGCATCACGATATCATAGACTGATAGAATAAACTTTCGGGCTTGGTTCTAACTTCAATACCCGTGAATGAATGGGGTTCACACCGCAGATTGGATTATGAATAAAGATAAAAACATCGAATATTGAAGGAATTCTATGAAAGACTAAGCAAATCATTTGTGAGCAGAATATATAGCCGATTTCAGTTAATAGGTACTGAAAATGGGGCGGGACATTCTCTTCTAATTGCTCTACCCTCTTGATGGGGCCATGTAATGGCCATCTAATCAGGAAAATTGAGTGAGGAGGGTGTTGTGATCAAATCTGTTGCGAAGGTTTTTTCCGGAATTGAAAATAAGTTTGAGTTTGCCCCTTTTGAAACAATTATTTCACCGATTATTCAAGATGTTCTCCAAGAGAAACAAAAAGATAAATTCAGAAAAGGTACTCTATTGACCCCACGGCTTTCCGTGTGGTTATGCTTCGCATTAGCTTTACGTCGCAATCTAAATTGTCAGAAGACTTTAGATTGGCTGCTGGCCGGACTTCGTTGGAAGTCTCTGAAGTTTAATGGTAAATTTGTTAAGGATGGAACGATTAGCCGTGCTCGGACCAGAATGGGATTTGAACTCTTTCATACTATTTTTCACAGGTTTACGATGACTTTCAAAGACACTGTTTCCGCCGATTTCCACGGAATGAAGACTTTTATGTTTGATGGTACATCCCTGACAACGCCGGACACTGAAAGTAACCGGGAAGAATTTGGAAAGCACACTTCCGGAAGAGGTCGTGGCGCGTTTCCTCAAATCAGAGCGGTAGCGCTGATGGGACTGATTGGACGTCGCATTGTAGATGTTGCCTATGCCCCTTGTAGAGGAAAGAAAACCGGTGAAAAAACATTAATGTTTAAAATATTGCGGAAATTTTCAATACGTAATTCCTTATTGCTTTTTGACGCAGGATTCTACTCATTCAATCTAGTCGACTACATGCACAAAAACGGGTTCAAATATATCCTCAAAATAGCGAAATCCGTAAAACTGAAACAGCTCCCAGGAAGCCTCATGGCTGATGGTAGCTATATGTCTAAAATTATGGGAAAAATTGTTGTGGGGAAGAATCCAAAAAACGGGCGAAATATATGGGAAAAAGTTGAAATAGTTGTTCGTGTTATCCATTTTCAAATTCCAGGATTTCCACCAGTCCGTTTGATCACAAACTTATCGGGTCCGGCGATCACGGCAAAAGAGATTGTCATCCATTATCATAAGCGCTGGGACATAGAAATAGCCTTTGATGAAATCAAAACCCATCAATGTGCAACCCTCAAAGGACATGCTCCGACAATATTTCGTAGTAAACGCAGTGACTTGGTGAAGCAGGAATTGTATTGCATATTGATCATGTACAACCTCATTCGTACCTTGATCATCAAAGCGATACAGACGGAGGATGCTGATCCCCTATCGATAAGTTTCCTCGAAACGCTTGATCTAATCGTACAAGCCGTGCCATTAATGAGCATGATGACGGGGAAGACAGAGGAAGTCCATGTTTTCCTTCTCAAGATGATCGCAAATTTAAAAATCGATAGACCGCGAAGACCGAGGCGAAATCCAAGGGTTACAAAAATCAAAATGTCTAATTTCAAGCGAAAGCGGCGTAAGGACAAATCCGAAACGTTCAACTTGGAGCAAGACCTTGAAATCCTATATCAAAAGGCAGCATGAATGGCATTCATTCACGGGTATTGAGGCTAGGTATGACTTATATTACGTATAATTCAAACAGGTGTGAAATGAACCTCCTGGCAACAATTAAACTCAAAGAATATGCGCCTTCCTGATTTTATTATTATTGGCGCTGCGAAGTCCGGCACTACTTCTCTGGTGAAATACCTGGATCAGCATGCGGATATCAGTTTTTCTCATCCCAAGGAACCGGGGTTCTTCTACTGGCCGGGAATTCACAGCAAAGGTCTAAAGCATTATGCCAGGTTCTTCGAGGGATGCTCCGACAGGGCGAAAATCGGTGAGGCATCGACTGCATACCTGTATGGAGAGGAAACCCCTCGCTGGATAAAGGAAGCGATACCTGATGCGAAGCTCATTGCGATACTGAGA
>JABHYP010000067.1 GCA_018656855.1 Candidatus Latescibacterota bacterium
GCACATTTTAAAGTGAAATTGAGTGATATTTCATCAACACAATGCAAAGTGCATGTTACATCTATTCGAGGCGGACATAAGGTGCAGGAAATTACTATTCCCTAAATTGAGCGATTCTTATCAAATAACATATTTTTTATACTTATGTTTTCATCTCCTTAGGCAATTTCTTTTATTGTTATATGACCATTTAGATAATGATAACACATAATTAAGTACGTTGTCTGAACCGCTGATTACACTGATTATATGATTGACTATGATTAACTGAACCAGTTGAAATCATACGACTTTTAAATGGATACTGCTGATAAATAATGAATAAATATTCAATGCGCTATTCTGAAAAAAATACAATGTGCAACGGACAATTGACTAAGGGCTAATACTTACTTCATCAGCGTCATTTTTTCTGTTTTTTTAAGCGTTCCTGCAGTTATCCGGTAGAAATACATGCCGCTCGAAAGACCTGATCCGTCAAAAATTTCATTATATACGCCGGGATACAGCACACTATCCACAAGTGTAGCCACTGTTGCTCCCCGCTGTCCATACTCATAGTCGGGGGTATTATTGTTTCAAGCCTGCCCAAAACCAGTGTTAAGGATTGGAAGGAACCTCTAAAGATTATGATACTCAAAAGCATTGTTTTTCCTGCACTGGCATTTCTATTGGTATACTTTGTAAAACCAGCCGAATACATAGCTCTTTTCATAATTATGGGATCGGTAATGCCGGTGGATTCAGTCATAGCGATTGTATATCCTCCGCATGAAAATATTCAAAAGATCGTTACCGGCGGAATATTACTTTCGTCTCTGGCAAGTATACTGGTTCTACCTGTTTTTATGGGAGTTTATGGGGAACTTTATGTATGGTAATAAAATTCAGGAGGAATGATTTTTTTATGAATAAAGAAACTGTAACAATAACAGTACTGGTTGAAAACACCGTCAGCCGGCAGGCTCTCAAGACTGAACACGGTCTTTCATTTTTGATTCAAACGGAAGATGGTAATCTTCTCTGGGATACAGGTCAAACGGATTTACTTATAAACAACGCACAGAGACTCGGAATATCGCTAAGCTCAACAACTCATAAAGCTTTAAGTCATGGGCATTATGATCATACAGGAGGATTGCTCGAAGTTTTAAAAATGGCTCCACATGCTTATGTATACGGGCATCCTGACCTTTTTGTACAGCGATTTATTAAAAAGAGAAATGAAGTCTATTCGGTAGAACCAGTTAGTTCTCCAATGGGGAAAGATATCGTTAAAGGACGATGCGAATCTTTGATCCTGAGTCCCGAGCCTGCTGAAATTCTTCCCGGTATATTCACCACAGGTGAAATCCCACGTGAAACTGATTTTGAAGACACTGGCGGAGACTTTTTCCTCGATATAGCATGCACAAAGCGTGATCCTATTATTGACGATCAAGCTCTGTACATTGAGAGTTCTCAGGGAATTGTTGTGATTCTAGGATGTGCTCATTCAGGCGTAGTGAACACAATCGACTATGTTTCAGAACTCACCCGGCAAGGGAAGATTTTCGCTGTATTGGGAGGTATGCATCTGCCCAGGGCATCAAAAGAGCGGCTTGAGGCAACAGCTGCTGCTTTTGTCCGCTATGATGTACAGATAATCGGACCGTGCCATTGTACCGGTCTTAAGGCAATAACATATCTCAGGTCACAGTTTCCCAATCATTTAGTAGAATGTTCTACAGGTTCATATTTCACATTTGAAGGAAAGCAATAAATAAAAAGATTCTCAGAGAGAGGAACCATTCTTTGATAAAAAGTAGTAAGTGAAATCTATACAAGAAGATTTGTCAGTGTCACTTTAGTGTTATCATTTATTATTATCCCTGCTAAATGAAATCAAAGAATTCTTTTTGTTTGAAAATTATACTTGTGTTTATAAATAAAAAGTAGTATTATTCTTTTGTGACTATCTTTTAAATAATGACTACTCATGATTTTTATATAGGGAATATTGTTTAAATTGAGAGGAGGAAACATGAGTTTACAAAAAACACGTCTTTTTGCACTGATTTCTCTGTTGATTTTTACATTAACCTCATTCGCTTTATCTTCATTGGCGCGTTGGGGAGATGGAACAGGTCCCGCAGGACTTGGTCCGATGACAGGGCGTGGAGCAGGATACTGTGCGGGATATTCTGTCCCCGGCTATCAAAACACTACGGTTCCAAGACGTGGTTATGGGAATGCCAGTTTTCGGGGTTGTGGTAGGGGTTA
>JABHYP010000672.1 GCA_018656855.1 Candidatus Latescibacterota bacterium
TGATGTAACTGATGAGCATATCGAAAAGGCAGAAAACATCCTCGGTGCTGTCGGTTTTGTAAGTGTCGTGCCCGAAACATACATGGACGCAGTGACAGGCCTTTCCGGCAGCGGTCCGGCGTATGTAGCCATGATGATAGACGCTCTGAGTGACGGTGGGGTAAAGATGGGACTGCCGCGCACCATCGCATTGAAACTTGCTGCCCAGACGGTTCTGGGTACGGCGAAAATGATCCTTGAGAATGGAATCCATCCGGCTGAATTGCGCGATATGGTGGCATCACCGGGCGGTACGACGATCGAGGGTGTTTCTGCTCTAGAGGCAGGCGCATTCCGAGCATTGCTCATTGATGCAGTGGAGGCCGCAACGCTTAGATCGAGAGAACTCAGTTCATAAAAAGTATTCAGCTTTAATGGATCATCTGTCCGTTTGTTTAAAATATCGTGAACAAGATGTATTAAGTTCTCAAGCTTTAAACTTTCTGATTTAAACCTGGAATATTATTTGGTAACAATAATAGATTATGGTATGGCGAATCTCGGGAGCGTGCGGAAGGCTTTCGAGGCTGTCGGTGCCAAAGTGAGAATAAGCGTCAAACCTGAAGACCTCCGGAATACGTCACACCTGGTACTTCCCGGAGTTGGGGCATTCGGCGATGCGATGGATCACATCCGCGACCGCGGTTTTGACGAGGCGATTTACGACGCGGTCGAAAACGGCACCGCTTTTCTGGGAATATGTCTCGGACTACAGGTGCTCTTCACTGAAAGCGAGGAAAAAGGGATTCATAAAGGCCTTGACATTTTTAAAGGGAAAGTTCGGCGATTTTCCAAAGGCCTCGTTCCGCAGATAGGCTGGAACCAGGCGCATGTTAAGCGTGAAGCCCCTATCCTGGACGGCATACCGGATCACTCGTATTTCTACTTCGTGCACTCATATTATGTTGATCCTGTAGAAAAGGATGATGTGGTTGCCCAGACGGACTATTATATCGATTATGCATCCATCGTTGGGCGAAACCGGATATGGGGTATTCAGTTCCATCCTGAGAAGAGCCAGAAGAAAGGGCTGAAAATACTGGAGAACTTTGTGAAAATATAATATATGAGTAATCCCCTGTGATTACCCTGTTTAAAGGGTGAATCCGGCGTAATCATCAGTGAATACCTGCATGTTTTCTAATAGTTGAATCTTATAAGCAAACACAGGATTTTATCCCTGTCTTGGACTTTGAATAATGGTTGTTATTCCCGCAGTTGACATTAAAGGTGGAAAATGCGTAAGGCTTCTCCAGGGCCGGATGGAAGATGAAACTGTCTATTCCGAAACACCCTGGAAGATGGCGCTAAGGTGGCAGGAAGCCGGCGGAGAAATTCTTCACAAAGTGGACTTGAACGGCGCTGTCGAGGGGCGCGGAGTAAATGACGACTCCGTGCGGGAGATCATCGAACATACGGACATGAATATCGAGCTTGGCGGCGGTGTCCGTGACATGGCGCGGATAGACTCTCTACTTGAAATGGGAGTTGATCGTGTCATTCTCGGTACGGCAGCAGTGGAAAATCCGGATATGGTCGGCGAAGCCATTCAGAAATACGGCCCTGAAAAAATCATTGCCGGTATAGATGCGCGCGATGGCATTGTCGCAACAAGAGGATGGACAAAAAGCGGCCGGAAATCTGCGGTTGAACTCGGAAATGAGATGAAAGAACGCGGTGTTAATCGTATCATCTACACTGACATTAGCCGAGACGGTATGCTCACAGGCCCGAATATTGTCGAAACTGAGAGGATGGCAAAAGAGACCGGATTATTAATCACCGCTTCAGGAGGCGTGTCGTCCCTTGATGATATTAAGGCGCTCAAACGCCTCGAAACTTCCGGTGTAGACTCAGTGATAACGGGAAAAGCTCTGTACGAAGGGAAATTTGAACTGAGCGAGGCACTTGAAGCCGCCATAACTGAAAGTTATGAAATAGATCATGACAGAAAAAATTGTTAATGGATTTTTAGGATCAGAATATATTGAGCATTCTAAACATATACGTAGTAAATTTATTGCTTTATTTGAACTATCCGAGGATTTAAACAGATTTGGATATGAAATATTAAATTCATTAAAATATAAAATCCACAATAAATTACAGGAAATTGTTACATTTATTCTTTATTGTTAGAATTATTGAATCTTTTCAAGGAGTGTGTTGTAAAATGGGATGGGCATGTGAACAAACATGCCAGTCTTTAATATAGCGATTTGGAGGTGCAAGATGTCTATACAAACTTTTACAGCCGTTATTCATAAGGAAGAAGATCTTTATGTCGCAGAATGCCCGGAAGTTGGCACAATAAGTCAGGGAAGAACAATTGATGAATCAATCTCAAATTTAAAGGAAGCTACAGAATTATATATTGAAGAATTTCCTCAAAAAGAGGTTTCAAAATCAATTATGACCACATTTGAGGCAACTGTTAATGCCTAAATTAAAGAGAATCTCTGGAAAAGAAACAATAAGAATATTAGAGAAACATGGATTTATACAAATTCGACAACGTGGCAGTCATGTATTACTCAAAAAACAAACCGCTCATGAAAGCGTTGGATGTGTAGTTCCTTTGCATAAAGAATTAGCGGTTGGCACTCTATACGGTATTATTAAACAGGCAAAACTGAGCGTTGAAGAATTTACAGAGAAGTGATACTATATTTTTAAAATAGCTTCAGATAATTTGCAATTATAGATTTAAATAAAATGGTTTCGTATTTCTCTTAAACCATAAACCATAAACCTGAAACCTGAAACCTGAAACCTGGAACTATAAACCTGTTTCGGAGTATATTTAACGAAAGAGAATAAGATGCCAACGATTGAACTAAAGGAAACAGTCGGATGTACGAAGAAGTACCGTGTCGAGATTGAACGGGATAGACTCGATCAGGAAATAAAAACCGCAGCAAAAAAATTAAGGCACGAGATTCAAATCCCCGGTTTCAGAAAGGGGAAAGCACCTGAGGGACTTCTTCTTAAAAGGTTCGGCGATACTATTCGTCAGGAGGCGATAAAGGATTTGATTCCCAAAGTACTCGAAGAAGTATTTGAGCCTGAAGGAATAAAATCAGTTAACGATCCTGAAATTTCCGATCTGAAAATTGATGAAACCGGCCCGATAGTTTTTACTGTATCGGTTGAAGAGGTTCCTGATATCGATGCGAGCGGCTTCAAGGGACTTCGTGTTACCCGGCAGGTTCGAGAGGTCACCGACGAGGATGTGGGAAATGAACTTGAACGTCTTCGCCAAATGTATGCCACACAGGAGGAGGTCGAGCGCGGCGCTGGCAAGGGAGATATTCTGATAGTTAACCTTCAGAAGCTGGATTCTTCTGGTGTTCCTATAATCGGCGAAAAAATGGAAAATCATGTCATTGCCCTTAATGGTGAAAGTACACCCTCACCAGAATTTGATGAACAAGTTTTTAATATGAAAAAGGGCGACAGAAAAACGGTAAAGTTTACTTATGATGAATCTATAAATAATCCGCAGCTTGTTGGACAGTCGGAAGCATACGATGTGGAAGTTGTGAAAGTTATGGAAAATAAAGTTCCTGAATTGAATGATGAATTCGTAGAATCGCTTGGAAATTTCGAAAATATTGATGATTTGCGCACCCAGACACAGGAACGCCTCGTCAGGCAGTATGAGGATGTCTCAACACAGAATCTGCAAAGCGGTCTTGTGGGAGAATTCATCAAACAGTTTCCGTTCGAAGTGCCCGGCAGCATGGTGGAAAGAATCATCCAGTCAGAAATAGACCGCATGAAAGCGTCTTATCCCGACAATTCTTTCAATGAGAAAGAATACAGGTCTCAGATTCGACCTGATGTAGTGCGAATGGTACAGAGCTATTTGATCGTTAACGCGGTTAATGAACAGCAGGAGATAGAAATTACTAAGGAAGAAACTGATGAGCGGATAGAAGCGCTCGCTGCAATCAACAACATGAAACCACGGGAATTCAGACGCAAACTTATAAAAGATGGTGATTTCGATAATTTTAAAAACGAGATCGCCCGGAAAAAAGCATTTGCCTGGATGATTGATTCCGCCGATATAACCGTTGAAACCATCGAGGAACAGCAGGCAGAATCACGAATTATAAAACCATGATAAACAAGAACTCTAATTTGCAAAAAAAATAAATTGTAAATAAAAAAATGTTAACATGGGGAGAAAAAATGAACTATATACCGTATGTTGTTGAGCAGAGCGGACAGATTGAGAGAACGTATGATATTTTTTCACGGCTTCTCAAGGACAGAATTATTTTTATAGGAAGCGAAATATCCGATCATGTGGCGAATATCGTTTCTGCACAGCTTTTATTTCTGGAAGCCGATGATCCGGACAAGGATATTTACATGTATATCAATTCACCAGGCGGGCACGTTCACAGCGGTCTCGCGATTCTTGACACCATGGAGTATGTGAAATCGGACGTATGCACAACGTGCATCGGTCTTGCTGCGAGCATGGCGGCGGTTCTGCTTGCTTCCGGGAAAAAGGGCAAGCGGTCGAGCCTACCCCATTCAAGGATAATGATTCACCAGCCTTTTGGCGGCGGCCGCGGAGTTGCTTCCGACATTGAAATCATGGCGAAAGAAATGTTGAAAACCCGCGATATTCTCGTTAACATTATGACTGAAAAGACGGTACGTTCCCGAAAACAGATTATTAAAGATATTGACAGGGATTTCTATATGTCTTCCGAAGAGGCAAGAGAATACGGTATTATCGACACAGTTATCGCAAGAAAGGAAGATCTGAAAAAAGATGCGTAAAGATTCTAAAAAGAAAGATTATACCTGTTCGTTTTGTGGAAGAGACTCATCTCATGTTGAGAAGATGATTTCCGGGCCGGATGTTCATATATGTTCGGATTGTGTCACCACCTGCTATGAAATCATCAGGGAAAGCGGCGAAAGGAAACTTGCCAAAATCGACTTTGAGATTCCTACACCCGAGGAAATAAAATGTAGACTGAGCGAGTATGTTATCGGGCAGGAACGTGCTCAGAAAATGCTCAGCGTGGCGGTTTATAACCACTACAAGCGAATAAAGTACAAAGGCGATACCAAAGATGTTGACCTCGAAAAAGACAATATTCTCCTTGTCGGGCCTACCGGGACCGGGAAAACTCTTATGGCCAGGACGCTGGCGAAGATATTAAAAGTTCCCTTTACCATTGCAGATGCTACCGTACTGACAGAAGCCGGTTATGTCGGTGAGGATGTGGAAAATATACTTGTGAGGCTTCTTCAGGCGGCGGAATATGATGTCGAACGCGCTCAGATAGGGATCGTCTATATAGATGAAATTGATAAAATTGCTCGGAAATCCGCAAACCCGTCGATCACACGGGACGTATCAGGCGAGGGTGTTCAGCAAGCGCTGCTAAAGATACTCGAGGGAACAATTTCAAGCGTTCCGCCAAAAGGCGGCCGTAAACATCCCGAACAGGCGATGATCCAGATTGATACCACAAACATACTGTTTATCTGCGGTGGAGCGTTTGAAAATCTCGATGCCGTTATTAAAAGAAGAATATATCAGAAATCTATGGGTTTCGGTGCTGAACTCCATTCAGCCCATGATGCGAAAATCGGAGAGATTCTTGCCCTGGTAGAACCAACCGATTTGAACAAATACGGTTTAATTCCGGAGATTATAGGCCGACTGCCGCTGGCATGTTCCCTGGATGAACTTGACAAGGAAGCCCTTCATGTTATTCTGACTGAGCCGAAAGATGCGCTGGTAAAACAGTACAAAAAGCTTTTTGAAATGGATGGTGTTGAACTCGTTTTTGAACAGAAAGCCCTTGACAGAGTCGTGGATATAAGCATCAAAAAAGAAACCGGTGCACGGGGCCTTAAAAGCGTCCTTGGCAAGGCTATGATGGACGTGATGTATCATGTTCCGTCTCTAAAGGGTGTCAGGCGTGTGATAATAAACGAAAACACTATTGAAAACGGTGCGATGCCAGTTCTTGAGAGTAAGGACGGAGCCGTTCTTAAAATTGCATAATACATATTCAGTAAAGGATTAAACTCCAAATGTCCTTTTAAAGTGGCTTTCACAAAGTATGAAATTTTTTTTGGGCGCCACTTAACACTTGAAACATGAAACCTGAAACTTATTATCTGAGGTGAAAAATATTAATGGCTGATTCTACTAATAAAGTTATTATTTCAACTAAAGAGGCATCTGGCGATGTGTACGACTTTCCTGAAAAAATTCCTCTACTTCCTTTGAGGGATATCGTACTTTTTCCGCATATGATCATCCCAATTATGGTGGTTAGGGAAGCGTCAATAGAAGCCCTGCAGACGTCTTTAATGCATGAAAAATACCTATTTCTCGTTTTGCAGAAGAGTCCTGATACCGAGATTCCGGAGGTTAATGATATTAACAATATCGGTGTTATCGGAAGAATATTGCAGGTATTGAGGCTTCCGAACGGATCTGCAAAGGTATTGATTGAAGGGCTTGCACGCGCCAGTATAAAGAAACTTAAAAAAGAAGACAGCCATTTCATTGTATACGCCAATTTTGCCGAGAAAGGTTTCGAAGAAACTCCGCGTCTAAAGGCGTTTGTACGAAATGTGGTAAATAATTTTTCTTCTTATGTAATGCTTTCTAAAACCATACCGGACGAGGTATTGATAAGCATTTCCCAGATCAATGAACCGCAGCGGCTTGCGGATACGATTGCGGCCCATTTGCTGATTAAGAATGAATATAAGCAGAAGATACTTGAAACGGCCACCACTGAAGAGCAGTTAACGGCCATAAGCCGTTATCTCACTGAAGAAATCGAGATAATGGAACTGGAACATTCCATCGATAACGAGGTGCGTGAGCGGTTACAGAAATCGCAGAAAGATTTTTTTCTCCACGAGCAGATGCGTGTTATAAAGGAAGAACTCGGCGAAGAAGAAACAGACAGCGATATAAAAGAATTGGAACTTCGCGTAAAACGTTCGGGCATGCCTGTTGAAGCTATGAGTAAAGCAAAAGAGGAAGTAAAAAAACTCCGTAAAATGCATATAATGTCGCCTGAATCAGCCGTAGTGCGCAATTACCTCGACTGGCTTCTTTCAATCCCCTGGAAAAAACGTACTCGCGATAACCTCGATATCAATAAAGCCAAGATTATTCTTGACGAAGATCATTACGGACTTGATGAAGCCAAAGAGCGTATACTCGAATATCTTGCAGTTCTGAAGCTTTCAAAGAAGATGAAAGGGCCTATTCTCTGCTTCACAGGGCCGCCCGGGACGGGAAAAACATCACTGGGCAGAAGTGTTGCCCGCGCGATAAGCAGGAAGTTCGTGCGGATGTCACTTGGTGGGATACGCGATGAGGCGGAAATCCGTGGTCACAGAAGAACCTATATCGGTTCCATGCCGGGTAGAATTATCCAGAATATGAAAAAGGCTAATACAAGAAATCCGGTATTTCTTCTTGACGAGGTGGATAAAATTGGCATGGATTTCAGGGGTGACCCATCTTCGGCGCTCCTTGAGGTGCTTGACCCCGAGCAGAACAATTCCTTTAACGATCATTTCCTCGAAGTGGATTACGATCTCTCGGAAGTCATGTTCATAACTACCGCCAACTATGAAGACGCCATTCCTCCTCCGCTCCGCGACCGTATGGAGGTCATTAGTCTCTCGGGATACCTGGAGTATGAAAAGGCGGGAATTGCGGAAAGACATCTTATTCCGAAACAGATGGAAGCTAGCGGGCTGAAGAAAAAACAGGTTGTTTTCGACCGGAAAGCTGTTCTCAGAATAATTCGTAACTATACATCTGAAGCGGGAGTGCGTAATCTTGAGCGTTCAATAGCGAATATCTGCCGTAAAGTGGCGCGCAAAGTGGTAACAAAGAAAATTAATAA
>JABHYP010000673.1 GCA_018656855.1 Candidatus Latescibacterota bacterium
CCAGTTCAATTATATCGGTAAGCAACATTGTATTACTCTCATTTTTCCCCGGACCTATGATTTCAATCTCTTTTTGTGACTTTTCAAGCATTTTCTGGAGTTGGTCAGGATCTTCATTTCTACTTCTTTCTTTCATATTCCGCATCATCTCTATACCGCCAGCCTGGCCCCCGATAGGAAAGTGAATTCCTAACGTTTTTTTCTTGCCGCCTTTTACATCAAACCATGTAGTAAGACCAAGTGCCAAAAGCTGTTTTTGCATGTTACGGTCACGTGAAGAAAGTCGTATATACAAGTTACTCTCATCATTGAGCAGACCGATAGTGATTTTCTTATCTCCAAAATAATACCTGGCATTTTCCCACTCAGGGCCTTCATCTATGCCATCGATGGCTACCTCGCGATCACGCCATTTACTTTCGATTTCGTGCATGCCACAACCAACAAATACAAAGGCTAAGAAAACTGCAATAAACGATAAGAAAGGGAAACTGAATTGATACGATTTCATCGTTTAACTCCCTTTTTTTAAAAAACTGTAACTGTGTATTTTTTTGATTAATAGATTTAACATAAGTAATAACATATGATTATAATTAAGATATTTTATTTTTTTATTGCAATTTCCCAGAACTCTGTGGCTTCCTTCTTGGGAATCCGTGATAAAACAAAATCGTATACTTCTCTTTTTCTATTATCTATCATGCAACCAATAATTTTATTTTCGTTGAATAGAGTCATTTCAAACTTTAACGAATTTTCAGGATCAACATAACATGACTCACCATAAGGAACACCTAATTCAACATATTTTTTCTCCCAACAAGATTGTTCGATGGGAAGTATAACACCATCATTGTATCTACTCTTGAAATGAACGAATCCTTTGATTCGTTCATCTTCAGGTTCATTCATCAATATGACAATTCCTATATTGCCAGCATCTTCCCAGGCGCCAGAGAAACTTTTTTCAGAGGAGTTGAAAAATTTAAAAAATAATAATATACCTACTGCAACAACAGTAAATCCAATGATACAATAAACGCGCTTTGAGCTTTTCAGAAATTTTCTTATAAATCTTATCAGGTTGTACCGGATGAATTGGAAATACATTTTCTTATCCTTCTTTAAATTGTTTGTTTTCTTGAGTAATAATGTGTAACCCAGAAAAAAATCATCCTCAGTGTTTTTATCTGAAAATTTTCAGGTAAAAAATTACACATAAATTATTACTATACACATAAAAAAATATTCTCGAGTATAAGGTTATGTGTGATAAGAAAATCGGTAACTATAATGAGATAAACCAATCCAGGAACTATCATAGTAATTGAGTCCCATTTCATTTTTTATCTCCTTGTTATAGTATTCATTTTTCTTTTTGAGCGACTGCTCATTTGCAATATTTGACATGCTTTCAATCACAAAGGTTTAAAATGTTTAATTATGTCCTGTATTTAAATGAGTTATACAATGCACTATTTTTTCACTCATATCGCAGAGCATCAATCGGATTGAGCGCTGCGGCTTTTCGAGCGGGATAAAACCCAAAGAAAACACCGACAACACCTGAAAAAACGACCGCTAACATAATAATCCCCGGATTAACAACCGTGGTAATTCCTGTAAAATTATTGAGGACATAGGAAGCGGATAATGCAGTTACAATTCCGATAAATCCGCCAACCATGCTGAGCAAGACCGCTTCGGCAAGAAACTGTATTAAAACGTCACTGCCACGTGCCCCAATTGCGAGTCTGATTCCGATTTCTCTCGTCCGTTCGGTCACTGAAACGAGCATAATATTCATGATGCCGATTCCACCGACTATAAGAGAAACCCCGGCAATGGAACCCAGAAGCAATGTCAGTATTTTGGAAGTTTCTGAAACAGTTTCCATAATTTCCGCCTGATTAAGGATCCTGAAGTCATCTTCTTCGCCGGGATTTAACCTGTGGGAGTCTCGAAGCAGCTCAGAAATTTCTTCCTGCGCCTCCGGTAACTGTTCGACAGAAGCGGCACTAGCATAAATCATATTTATATAACGTCCGCCGCTCAGCCGATATAATACTGTCGTTGAAGGTGCGATAACGACATCGTCCTGATCCTGACCACGAGCATCCTGTCCTTTTTCGGAAAGGACACCTACAACTTTAAATGGTGTATTATTAATTCGAATCTTTTCTCCTATCGGATCCTTTGCGGGAAAAAGGTTGTCTGCTACTGTTTTCCCAATAACTGCTACTTTACTCTTAACTTGAACGTCCCTCTCTGTGAAAAAATTTCCTGATTCAATTCCCCAATTACGTATACTGAGGTAATCTGTTGAAACACCTGAAACATTGGTGTTCCAATTATTAGTCCCCCAGATAACCTGGGCTCTCACCTGTACCATCGGCGAAATACCCTGAATCACTTCCGCTTCTTTTTCAAGTATTTCAACATCATCCAGTGTTAGCCGGTTGTAACTACCCGCTCCCTGGCTGACACCGCCTACTTTGCTTGAGCCCGGAAAAATGATGATGAGATTTGCTCCAAGTGAGGCGATCTGATTTTCTATCTCTGCCTGTGCCCCCTCTCCAATCGCCACCATTATGATTACAGCGCCAACACCGATAATAATACCAAGTGAGGTAAGGATACTCCTCATTCTGTTTTTAATCAGGCTTTTGAATGCAACTTTAAATAGATTTTTCCATTTCATTTTATTTATTCCTCCTTAAAGGACTCAAGATTTGATACCAATTATTGAGATGTTAATATCCTTGAGTAGAGTTCCCGAAATCAACTTTAATTCCTCCACCGCCATGGTATAATCCATGAGGGCTTTATTGTATAGATTACGGGCATTCATCAGATCTTTCTGATACTCAAGCACAAAAAAGCTCGTGCTGAGATTATTGCGATACCGTTCCTCTTCTTTTTCCAGCTTGAGTTCATTAATCTCGACCGAAAGCGTCATGACATCAACTTTTTCACGGTTTACTTCAACGTTGCGTATTGCCGTCTGTATTTCAGTGGATATACGCTGTTCAAGGTCTTCAACAGATAGTTGAGAACGTTTAACATCAATTTTGCTCTTCTCATAAGCCGCTTCAGCGTAATTGCTTCCGACAGGGAAACTGAGATTGAGACTTACTTCCCATCCGTATGTATCGCCGCTTCCTATATCGCTGAAATTATCCCCGACAGTTTCTCCCGAGCCGTTGATTTTGTATGACGTAATGAGATTGAGGTCAGGGAGAAGCGAATTTTTCGCCACCGCAGCCTGCAATTCATTTTTTTCAACAGCCGTTTTAGAAGCCTGGTAGTCCGGATGATACCTCAGTGCATCGTTTAATATCTGTTCCCAGTCGAGTTCAACTTGTATAACTTCGGGACTGTCAGTTGGAATTACTCGTACAGGCCCATCAGTACCGGTGGAAATATTAAGCAAACGCTTGAGTTTGTCCTCCAGATCACAGACCAGCTTCTCCTGATCCAGAACATCCTGCTCCCTGTTTATCAAAGCGCTCTTTGCTTCGAGAACATCAGATTCGGTACGTAGCCCCAGTTCACAGGCCGTACTGTTATATGCGAGGAGACTGTCCGCCTGGTCAACGGCCAGTTCAAGCACTTTGAGCGTTTCACGAGCGTAGATGAGATTCCAGTAAATACTCTCAACCTCATACACGAGTGATGCAGCATTATCCTCTATTTCCAGTTCAGTTATTTGACCATTGAGCCTGGCGGTATAGATGCCCGACTCGTTCACTTTTTTACCAAAACCCTTCAGTAGCGGCTGTGTAAAGTTTATACCGAAATAACTTAAATAGTTCTTTTCAGTTTCGATATTACTCTCCGAGAGGATCGAAGTAAAACCCGCTCCCCAGTCGGCTCCTGTCCAGAGTTTCTGGCCGTATTGAAGATTGAGATTGGTCGTCTCGCTCTCGATGCTGTTTACCGGAATGTAACTGGCGAAGTTAGGTCGATTGGTTTCACTGCGGCCAACTTGCAAGCTTATCCCAGGATCGAAGATTGATTCCTGCTGCACAACAGATAGTTCATTCATTTTCAATCCGAGTGCCGCGGATTTAAAATTCAGATTTTCTTTGAGCGCTCGATCAATACAGTCCCGGAGCGAAAGTTCGATATGTTTTTCTTCTGAATATCCCATGGCAATCGGCATAAGAATGAATATGCCAAATATAGCAGTAAAAAAATATAGTTTGATATGTATCATTATAAATCTCCGGTGGAAATAGTCTTCACGTTAAATATCTACACTTTTGCTATTTGAGTTTCATTTTGCAATGCAAGTAAATCCTCATGAGCATAAAGTCGATTCATGACCGGCTTGTCATGCACTACAACACCATCACGCATCTCAACAATTCGTTTTGCATACCGGGATATATCATGCTCATGAGTTACCATAACCACTGTAATACCCAAGTCGTTAAGTTCCTGGAAAAGAGAAAGCACTTCTATCGATGTAATGCTGTCAAGATTTCCCGTAGGCTCATCTGCCAGGATA
>JABHYP010000674.1 GCA_018656855.1 Candidatus Latescibacterota bacterium
CTAAAATTATATTTACATCAACCTTAATTTTTTTCCCAAGTCCTTTACAATCAGGACACATACCTGATGGATGATTAAATCCAAATACAAATGAGGGACCGATAAATTTATCTCCGCATCTTGAAAATAACAACCTTAGATAAGTATAAAGTTCTGTTGCTGTCCCCACAGTGCTTCTTAATGTGGTCCCCATTCTTTTCTGGTCGATAACTATTGCTGTTGAGATATTTTTGATTTCATCTACTGAAGGTTTTGAAAGCTTTGGCATCCTTGACCTTGCAAAAGAAGAAAAAGTCTCTATAAGCTGCCTTTGAGATTCGGTATAAATAGTATCAAAAACTAGAGATGATTTCCCAGAACCAGAAACTCCTGTAAACGCAACTATAATATTTTTAGGGATTTCTAAAGAAACATCTTTGAGATTATGAGTTCTGGCATTTTTTACTATAATATTTTTGTGATTCATTTAAACTCCTCAATAAACTTAATTTTTTGAAAGTGTACGTCGTCAGAAAATTCCAGACACTTTTTGTAAAATAAGTTTAGGTGTACTTTTCAGAAACAGCAAGTTTTTAACCTCCTTTCCCTTGGTCAAGGAAGTTTTAGTATTTCCCGGGAATCTGCTTCCGGGAAGAACTTCTGTTCGGTAATCCCGATTTATCTTTCGTAGAGAAACAGCATAAACACATTAATTTTTGACTATCTCCCACAAAGGGTATATAGAGACAGGAGTATCCTATCAAAGTGATAATCTCCATATCAAATTCATGAGGGCTAAAGTATCCCAATAATCTTTTGTATGAATGAATATTACGTACTCCAATATCTTTTACAAGAATTTTCTGTAAACTTATCGTTACATTTTGCAGTGCACATGCTTGAAAAACAAAGAAATACTTAATTTTGGATATACGACCTATGCGTTTATCGATAAAAGACGCTGATACTGAATCAAACAATCCAAGTGCGTGATCAAGGTCACGATATACGAGAAGTCCACTGTTCGATGACACCTTTTCACCCTGCGGGTGACCAGAATATGCCAGACATAAGCGCATGTACCTTATAATATTATAACATATCAAGACATATTATTCAAGCATTTTGCGGGTTTTATATGGGAAATAGGGGTTAATTATTTTTAGAATTGTCCCTGGAGAAGAGCGCCATGAAATGGCGAACTGTATCTAACGAAAAAATGCAGAAAATCCATATTAACGATTCTTAGGTAAAATCATCAAATATTATAAGTATCATATTGTAAAAATAGGTTTTATTTCTTCCGGCAGATTTTCTCCCCCTGATGTATTGGTAAAAAAAGATACAATTACAGTTGTAAACATAGCTGAAGCAATAGAGAGTAAATAATACGGAAAATTAAGAACGAAAATATTTGTCCGCTGAAAAATAACCAGCACGAGGTTTAAGACAATTGCAACGGTTAACCCGCTAATAACCGCTTCCTTAGAAGTTCGCTTCCAGAAAAGTCCGAGAGTAAACGTTGGTAATGTTACCGATGCAAAAAATCCCCACCCGAGAGTACCCAGAATTGCCACCATTTCTCCACCGAGATAACCAAAAGCTATAGCTAATCCCGTAACTATTAATGTCAGAATTCGTCCCCATTTCACCTGTTTTTCATGGGGGATTTTATGGCCTAAAGCCTCAAACAAATCACGTGTGATAGAGCCGGTTGCAAGAGCCATAAAAAAACTAGCTGTAGACATGATTGCAGCTAAAAGCGCTGCCATTAACAGGGCTTTAATAAACTCGTTCATTTTACTTAAGAATAGGAAAGCTGCTTTATCCGCATCTACTAAAGGGGCATGTTCTCCGCTGGCAATGATATACAGAGCGCCATACCCAACCAATATCCAGACTAATGAAGCGATAGCATATGTTAGTCCACTGATAATCCCGGCTTGTTTAAGATCTCTTGGATTTTTGAGAGAGTACATTCTGTTCAACATTTGGGGCTGACCCATTAAGCCAACGAAAAAAACTACTACATAGGTAATTACCATGTGAACCGGAGCATTTCCAATTCCATCCACAAATTCCGGACCATACTGTTCGGCGCTTTGAATTACCGGCATTGCGTTTCCACCGGTAATAATAAAGAAACCTATAATGACTCCTAATGCTCCTAATATCATCACGAAACCTTGAAAAGCAGCGGTTAAAATACTTCCTGCCATTCCGCTAACAGTCGTATATATGAGTGTAGTTCCAAAGAGGACAATAACTCCGATGTTCTCACTAACACCAAGCATCTGATTTATCAATTTTGCCCCACCCTTTACCTGGGAGGAAAGATAAGCAATGGATGCGATTAATAATCCTATTGCAAGAAGCCCTCTGATGGCTTCGCTTTTAAACCTGACGTATGCTATATCCGCAAGGGTTGCGACTTCTGTGATTTCAGCCATACATCTCATTCTCTTTCCCATAATCCAGTAAGCGTATGAAAAACCACTTCCACAAGCGATGGTAATCCATATTGAAGAAAATCCAAATTTATATACCAGCCCCGGGCCGCCAATAAATCCGAAAGCGCTCATAATAGCCGCCGCTGATGCAAACGCAATGGTTAAAGGTCCAAAACTCTTAGTTCCTCCGAAAAACTGTTCTGCGGTTTTTGCTTTCCTCGATGCATAAATCCCTATTCCTATTGATATCAATAAAAAAACAACTGAGAAACCGATAGTAAAAGCGCTGGGCTCTATGAATTGTTCTACATCCGCTTCTTGGAAATTATTCATTCTACGTATCCCTTTTTATTTTTTTTAACTTCTTCCAGAAAAGTCTCCCAGTTATCGCTGGGCAATATATATTTATCAAAGTAAATAGCATAACCTAATGTTGAAGTCAAAAAAGTTCCTATCCAGAAAAAAAGGAGCGACCAGAATTGCCCCGGATGCAATCCAATAATCCACGTAGTAGTTGATTGTCCTCTGGTTGAATATGCCACTGTAAAAGCAATAATCCAGAAGATAGCCATCGGGAGGAGCGGATAAATCAGAGGAACAATTACTCCAATTTTCCCCCTGACCGTGGTTCCGAGAATAAAATATATAATACTGAGAAGCGCTGCGGCTAATAAGCCTATGTATGAGAGTCCCGGAATTCCAATCCAACTCACTATAACGATAAAAACCCATAGCAGAGCCCCGAATATGTTTAGAATATCTCGTGTTCTGTCCGTTATCGAAATCATTTTATTTCCTCGTTTATTTATGAACGTTGCAATATCAGACTAATATTATGTAGCTTCAATAATTAATCCCATCAGTTATAATTCTCCATATTAAACTATGATATAATAAACATAGTTAAACTGTTAATTCATTAAAATTTACTAAAATGGAAAATGTTGAATATTATTGATATTCTAAATAGGGTAATAATGGTATTTTGTAGTATTACTCTGTCGAAGTGTATTTCGGGAAATGGGATATATGATTGGAGAAAAAAGTTTCACGCCTGAGGAGTTAAACAATTTGACTCCCCTTGTCACCCCATTAACTTACCTCTTACTCTTTGTTAATACAGTATATTTAGTAATTTTACCATCCAAGATAAATCTTCACAAACGTCCCCGATGATTGGTATTCCTCAAATTCCCGATATTTTTCCTTGTAGTCCACCTGATCTAAATCTACACCCACAGCCGCCCAGACATTATAGCCGAAATAGTCCGTTCTGTTCTGAAACTGCAGAACATAAGTTCTTCTTCTAAAATCGTTCTGGCTTTGTACATAGTTACTATAGCTGTACTGAAAACCAGGAATGCCCTGAAGCCCCAGCATAATATCTGACCTCGGAGAAATCACATATTTTACTGTAATCAAGGGTATTCGAGCCAAATCGTGATCGAGCGGCTGCAGCGACTCGGAGCGTACTTTTTTATAAAGCCTGAATTTAATTCCGGGAGAGAAAATAATGTTTCCCCATCTCTTAGTGAATACAATCTTATTCATTAAAGCAATGGTATCAAGCTGATCATGGGGCTGGAAGGTATTATCATACATGATGCCTTCAATCTGGCCGTTCCTTTCGATTTTGACATTATTTTCGAGAGTGATTGAAGGTAATGCTCTTATTGTTGATTCAATCCACAGCCGATGCACATTCGAATTTCTGTATTCAAGCTCATCATAGAACAAATCCCTGTCAAATTTCTTTCTGTGATGAGAATATTGCTGCTTGGCCAGAGATCTTTTCACCTGAATATACTGATCACGGATGTTGTCCTGTATCTTCTCATAACGATATTCCGCATAAATTTGACCTACATTGAATACATTGTAATTCACAAGAAATTTAAAATAGTCATTGCCAGTTCTGTTAGATGAAGCACCAACCCCTTTCGTTTTCATGGAACCGACAGCAAAATTGATACTTTGCTGTGGAGAATATTTCACTAATAAGTGATGCCCCTGGCGGTCAAGTTCATATGGAGTATCAAATTTCATGTCGTCTTCGCGGAAATCTGGTATGGTATTGTTATTATAGTCATTTCCGAACACGAACTCATCGGGATCAGAATCAAACATCAAAAACGGCTCATCACTGTCAGGAATTTCATTTATATTCTTATTAGTATCAGGAATGCCGTCATTATCAGTATCATTTCCCGGAAATACACCGTCGGGATCTTCTGACGATTCTATATTCCCCATTACACGTCTGACCAGCATCTGGTCGGGATACTGATCGTCATCGTCATTATCTTCTATGACTGAAACTCTCGCAGTATTATTACTTCTCATAAGGGCATTCGACGTAGACATTGCCACATTACTGGTAAAGTAGTCCATGTAGGGACGGTAATATTTGCCCATTTTGAAAATTTCACCCGCAAAGCCGAACTTTCCCCAATCCTTTTCAGCAGTCACGTAATACGCATGGTCAGATTGTGAAAAGCGGTGCCCGGTCCTTGGCGCCAATCCTGCAACAAAACTTATCGGTTTTCCGGCACCGGCAAGACCATCGGCGAACATGTAAGTATGAGTATTGGTAACATATTCAGCTTTTATCTTGAAACCTTTATAGTTAAAGTCGGCATCAAAACCCCATACTTCATTAGCCACCTCATAACCGAAATTAAAATTTACCGTGCGAATATTAGAGCCGTCTTTTATGTTTCCCTCGGCCTGGGCTGCTTTCCTCCAGTATGTCGTATCATACCAGTCAGAATTTTTCCCGGAGGAGTCATGGCCGCCATTTGGATTGCTTACATATATCATTGATGTTTGTATAAGGTAGTCATTTGCCACTGTCGCAACAGCCTCAATATCGTTTATTTTTTCTGTACAGCTGGCAAGATCGAATATGAAAATAATTGCTTCAGTTCCGTCCGCTTGCAAGGGTTTTCCCGATAATTCAGCTAACGAATAATAAGAATTTGAAAGTGATTTACTGTATTTTGTTGAGGTGTTGGCTAAATTTGCTCCCTTAATCAAATCATTTAAATAAAAGTAATCGGAATATTTCAAAAGCGGTGTTTTCCCGATGCCGAAATAGTCAAAGGTGGGTGGTGCATAGAATATTTGAGGTTTTGGTTCAATATATTGATTGTCTATCTTATCGGTTATTGCGCTTGTACGGTCGCGGCGGATATCGTCCATAATTATCTGAGGGGATATATTGTCCCTATACCTGCCGTTTATTTTGAGTTTTAAATCGTAAACTACCGGGCCGCCCTCACGGTCTTCAGGAGAGTCATCAAGAAAACGAACTGCAACCATGATTGGAGTAAAGGTACCATTGCTTATAGTACCTCGCCATTCACTGCCCCTCTCGCGATCGCCCTGAACACCATAAGTTTTTACATAAGATGCTCCGAGGGTTAACACCCCTAATTTTCTCCGGTAGCGCCCTCCTCTCAGAATGATTCCTCCCTCTTTTGTTATATCGGTTAAATGTTGATACAGGCTGCTGCTTACAATTTTGAAAGAACTATTAGCAGACATAAAGTCCAGCGATATACCGTTCATATTGGGGATAGACAGGGTAAGAGGGGTAAAACCAGTTCGCAGCGATCCTGCGCCAATTGCCGAAAAAGACCAGTCATCCGTTGACTCTTTCATTACCCATACACCGTCAACGACACCACTATCATTAATAAAACCGCTCGGCTTCCACACCTGGTATGCACCATCCTCGTAATATCTGTCCTTCCAGATAACAGCACTGTGTCTCATCCGTGCAATTCTGTCTCCGAACTCGTTATAGGACCATCTATTACGCTGTTCTTCCAGAAGATTATATGCCTCAAACCCACGGAAGGCGTAAGTTTCATATCTATCCTCCATTTCGTAAAACTCGTAACCCCATTTCTTGTAAAGATTATGATATCTTCCGAAATCTCCCATAAATTCCTGGTTTTCTGCGTGTCTGGTCGAAGTGGAAAGAGCGCGAAGCCGGTCTTCAGTTGACATATCTAACCAATCGTCTTCCGTAAGTTTGCGAAGTTCATATATGTTGTCGGCTTTAACAAGGGATATTGAAAGTAAAAACAACAGGAGAAAATGTAAGAGAGGGGCAAAACGTTTCATATGTATAATTCTCAGAAAGTTTTATTTATAAAGGAATTCTGTTTCGGATTGATTATCCAGAACATACATAAATTCTTTGTCGCGCTGAGGTCGTTGAGATAAAGAAATAAAAAATTTTACATAAGAAATAGAGTTAAACAAATTAATACATATAAATCTACTGGCTGGTTGAAAAGAAATCCATCTTCCGCTGTGCTATACCTCCCTCCTGAATAAGTGCGAAAACAACCATGTTGACGCCCATTTTGAGCTGTGGTTGGTTGTTTGTCAGGTCTTTCCATTTGTGGGCATATCCCTTGTCGGAATAAATTGCAACCATTCTTTCATCAATCCATACACCCTCAAGGTAGTGAACGGGCTTTGACAGTTGTTGGTTTTTAGCCCCACCGACTAAAAAATCATAAGGATCCTTAACTCCGCCTATTTCATCTCCTTGAGGCGGACCATATGGAAAATCGAAGAAGCAGTGATACAACGGATGGTCATTCCCAATCGGTAAAAATTTTGCGTCACTTCCAATCGAATCCCGCAGCATTTTTCTCAATGAAGCTTCAGCCTGTCCAAATTCTGTCTTTGGAACTCCATTATCTAAAACAGCAAAACCGCCGTTTCTCAGATATCTGCCAAAGCTCTCTCGCTCTATAGGAGTCAGTTCAAACGCATTGTCAGTAATAATATAGACAAACGGTGTTTCAAAAAGTTTTCTATGATCGAGGAAAAGATGAGTGTCAACTTTCGCTTCTATATTAGTAAAACGGTTCACCGCAAACACGAGGTTAATCACCGCACGTTTCAGAGTATCTGGAGGCCTCAACTGCGCCCCCCATGCGGTCGCAATATACACAAATCCTTTTATGTCCTTCTTGTTACTCGGGTCCTGAATAACCATAGCCTTAAACTGGCCTGTGTCAAGATCATCAAGGGAAATCATCTCATCTTTCATTGAAATCTTTCTGTCCGGTTCCCTCGTGGCAGTCATTTCAATAGAGATTCCATCGGGTAAGAAAAC
>JABHYP010000675.1 GCA_018656855.1 Candidatus Latescibacterota bacterium
CAATTATGCTTATTTCGGTTGAGGCTGAGGGAATATCATCGGTTTTGTTTCACGAAGGTTCACTTCGTGCGATGGAATCTTTCGCAATACATGAAGATGAACTTGTCAAAATTCTACCCTGCCTCTCTATAGATGCCATGAAACAGGTTGACAGCGAAACAGCCGAACGGCTCTCCGGATATGTCATTGAATCTATCAACAGGCTAACTTCATCTGACGGGGAAGAATCAAAAATAAATCCTGAACGTATCATTATCGCCGGCGGCGGTGTTTATATCGGAGAACTCACCAGTATAATCGAGCAAAAATCAGGGATATTTACTACGATTTCCAATCCGTTTACAGAACTCCCGGACGATATTAAGGAGAGTCATCCTGACCTTACGGAGATGGGAGCAGCTTTTACGACCTGTTACGGGCTTGCGGTCCGGGCACTGGAAGAATAAATCTTTATACTGTTTTTTAATAGAGCCACAAATGATAAAATATTGAAAAGCGGCAAAAGTATATGGCAGAAGCGTATATAATGAATACGCAATTTTCAATGCTCAATTATGATATATGACAACGGACAACAGACTAATCTGTAATATGTAATTTATTAATAAAACCAAGCTTATCTCATATTTCTCGCAGGTATAAGAAACATATAAAACTCATGGTTTACCCGGTGAAAGTGGAGAGTTAACACCATGCTGAAAATCAATTTGTCCGATAAAGAAGAGGTTAGTCCTGCCGCCGATGAGGAAGCGGCTGACCAGACTCTTTCTGGTGAAACACAGGAACAGCCGCTTGAGGGTGTTGAAAAGGTGGTGCGAAAGACGAAAAAGACTATAAACCATACCCGTCCACTGGTAATGTTGCTCCTCCTTGCTCTTGTTGCGCTGGTGTATTTCCGTAAAGACGAGTTCCTGAGCCTGCTGGGAGGAAAGCAGGAAGAAATAGTACAGGTCGAAGCTCCTCCACCACCTCCGCCGCCTGAACCGGAAGTCGTCGCAGAAGAACCCGATCCGACTTTCGTCGTCCTTAACGGTCTCAGCGAAACTGTACCGGTGAAGGTCTGGCTTTCCTCAGCAGTTATTATGTTTGACGGCTCCTATGAAATTAAGGGAATTGCATTTTCTCATGCGGCGATAAATACAATGATCACATCACTTGAACCAAAGGGGAACATAAACTCAAAACTGATTCCGAAGAAAGCAGGTACGCCCGAAGCTGTTTATAATTTTGCAGTGAGCGGCAAATTAAACGAAATAAACGTTCCTGAGATACTGGATATTATACCGACAAATAATCTTGTTGCACTAGCTGACGGGATAAAAGGGCGGAGCGAGGAATTCGGTGTCAGGTTCACCCGTCTGCCGGAATCCGGAAAAACATATTCCGAGAAAGATATTCCATTCTCGCTCGAAGGCTCGTATGAAGGGCTCAAGAAGGTAATTGCCGAGCTTTGCCCGGAAGGAGATAACGTAAAAGTCTACCGCCTCATTATCAGTCCTTCATCACCCGGCAGGGCGTTCGACTATATAAAAGCATCTTTCTCGCTCAGGACAGTATCTTCAATATAACACCATGAAAATAATTGCTGGAAGACTCCGGGGGAGAAAGATCAAGGCCCCCAAAGGGCTTGTAACCCGGCCTGTCCTGGCCAGGGTTCGTGAAGCCCTTTTTAATATCCTCGGTAACGTTGAAGAGCTGAGAGTACTTGATCTTTACGCCGGAACGGGAGCGATAGGAATCGAGGCCCTTTCGCGCAACGCAAAAAGTGTGGTTTTTGTTGAACTCGGTTCAGTTCAATGCCGCATAATTCAGGAGAATCTCGACTTATTCGAAGAAGATGCGGTAATCATGCATACCGATGTGATGCGGGCGCTGAAGAAATTAGAAAAGGATGGTATGGTTTTTGATTTCGTTTTTGCCGATCCGCCATACAAAAAAGAGCTGTCGCAGAAAACAGTAAGTACCGTGTGCGAAAGCGGACTTCTCTCTGATTCCGGCATGATGGCGATCACAATTCACCACCATCAGGAACTTCCGGATATGTCAGGAAAATGTGAGAAGGTTATAGACCGCCGTTATGGCAACACCCGGTTGGCGCTTTATAAAGTGAAATAATACATTCGGAGGAATTGGAATTGAAAATAGCATTGTATCCGGGAACATTCGATCCCATAACAAAGGGACATCTTGACGTCATCGTACGGGGGATGCATATATTTGATAAGATCGTTGTGGCAGTAGCGTCCAATCCTTCGAAGCGGCCTCTATTCAGTTTAGAAGAACGAATTGAGATGGCAGGAGTTGTGGTTGAAAACACGCCGGGAATGGAACGTGTCGAGGTAACAGGTTTTGACACACTGACAGTTGAATTCGCCCGTGGTAAAGGCGCCACATCTATTATCAGGGGTTTAAGAGCTGTTTCTGATTTTGAGTATGAACTCCAGGTAGCTCTTACTAACAGAAAACTTGCTCTCGATATTGAAAGTGTGTTTCTTATGCCGTCAGTCGAGTATATCTACCTTAATTCCACCATAGTCAAGGAAGTTGCGAAACACGGCGGCGATGTGAAGAATTTCGTTACAGACTATGTAATGGAAAAACTGCGTGAAAAAATCGAGCAGAACAAATAATAACTGCGAATCAGACATTGTATATTACATGTATTATTACTATCCAGATGAATTATCCTCATATAAATGGGAGTTAAAATAGTGTTGATTGAACCTGGAGTAATCAGTGATCTTAAAAGCGTTCTTGGCCCGGATAATGTCATAACACATTCGAGCGAGTTGTTCGCATACTCTTATGACGGTCAGCCCATAAACGCCATACCGGATGCAATGGTTATGGCTTCCAATGTGCAGGAAGTAGCTGAAATTGTCAGATTCGCCGGCTCTCATCATATACCTCTTGTGGCGAGAGGTGCCGGAAGCGGCATGACCGGCGGCTCAGTTCCCGAAAAGGGTGGGATTGTTCTTAACCTTGAACTCATGAACCGTATCATTCACATAAATGAGGAAGATCTTATTGGTTATGTCCAGCCTGGCGTGATAACCGGAGAGTTTCAAAAGGAAGCTGCCGGGCGTGGTCTTTTTTATCCTCCCGAGCCTGCCTCGTCGGCATTTTCAACTATCGGAGGAAATGTCGCCGAATCGGCGGGTGGATTAGGCTGTGTCAAGTATGGACTGACGAAACAGTTTGTCGAGGGTCTTGAGTTTGTTACAGCCCGGGGAAACATCGTGCGTACAGGTGTCTACACCGATAAAGATTCTCCTTTCGATGCCGGTGCGATTCTTGCCGGTTCCGAGGGTACGCTCGCCATCATCACCGAAATTGCTATCCGCCTTATCCCTCTTCCGGAAAGCAGGATTACCGTTCTTGCACTGTTTCGGACGCTTGTGGATGCCGCACATGCTTCCAATTCAGTACTGTCGTCGGGTGTCGGCCCGGCTGTGCTGGAATTCATGGACGGCAAGTGCATCGACACAGTCAGGGAGTATGCAGACGTTGAGATACCCGAAGGTACGGGCGCGTTGCTGATTGTCGAACTTGACGGCGATGGTGACTACATTTCTGCCGGCCATGAACTTCTGCTCGATGTGCTCAAACGGTCTGATCCGATCAGTGTGAAGAGCGCCCGGAATGATGAGGAACGCAAAGAACTCTGGAAGCTAAGAAAATCCCTTTCCCCATCGATTGGAAAGATCGCGCCTCTCAAGTTCAATGAGGATATATGCGTTCCGATTTCGAAAATACCCGACATCTGCGCTTTTATTGAGGACCTTGGCAGTAAGCGTGATGTCATGGTCGTTTCTTTCGGGCATTCCGGCGACGGCAACCTCCATGTAAACTTCATGACCCACTGGAAGAAACCTGACGAGGTAGAGCGTGTCAAGCAGGGAGTAGATGACCTTTTCAGGGAAGTCGTCAGGATCGGCGGCACACTTTCCGGCGAGCACGGCATCGGTATAGCAAAGAGGCCTTTTATCCCCATAGCGCTCGATGAGGCAACTATTGAGTTTGAAAAGAAGATAAAACGTGCGTTTGATCCCGATAACATACTGAATCCGGGGAAGATATTCCCGGAGTAAGAAAAGATTTATTTTTTACTTAGAAATTAAGTCCGATATACTGAGAAAAGTATAATCCTGATGAGGCTGAAAATGAGAATCTTTCTTACACTGATTTCAATACTGATGTTTTGTGCTGTTGTAAATGTATCAGCAAACGAAGCTCCGGTTCGTGCTGTCGGGAAGACTATTCAGCCTCGCAACGATGTTCCTGTCAGGCTGGTTTCGGAAGAAGTAAGAATAAATATAAGCAGTAAAGAAGCAAGTGTAAGATGTGAATTCAATCTCCTCAACGAGGGTAAACCCGATACAATTATGGTTGGTTTTCCACGCGGCTGGGAAAATGATTTTAATTATTTCTATGCTGAGACATATGGAATGAAGTTCCCGGTAACAACGCTTCCGGTTAATCCGAACTTTTCGGAAATGAATGGTCAGGAAATGCCATGGTGGAAAATTTTCTACGTGCCTTTTGACTCTACAGGCCAAATGATAACTGTAATAAATAATTACTCGATAGACCTTAACTTCTTTGGTCTCAGTGAATTTTCGGATTTATATTTCAAGTACATTATGAAAACTGGAGCATACTGGCAGGGTAAAATTGATGAAGCGGTTTTCACCGTATATTTAAGGCAAATTCCTTTTGACCAGATTACTGAAATCTCTCCAGCTGGTTTTGTTTACGAAGGCGATCGTATCATTTGGCGATTTACAGATTTTGAGCCAACCCAGGATATTGAAATCTTCATTATGAACGATATACGATACGAGCGTCTTGTTAATGCAAAGAAAATTTTAAAAGAGAACTCAGATAACGTTCATGCACATTTTCTTCTGGGCACTGCTTATTTTGTAGAGGATGTACATAAAGTTGGATATGAAATTTACGGTAGTGTAAAGTCGGAAAAGGAATTTTTAAGAGTATTAGAACTCGATCCGAAACATCTTGATGCCCGCTGGTATCTTGCCGCAATATATTATTATAGAAAATCAAAGGAAAAATCGAGAAAGTTGATAGAGGAAATTATTGCGGAAAATCCCAATTATATATGTACCGACAAAGTATATCCAAGACCTTCCGAACCGATTATTCCCTGGGGAAGCGCTAAAAGCTGGCTTAAGGAATTGGATTTGATGATGCGCTATAAAACAAAATGAAATTGTCATTAGCGAATAATACGTTGAATTTAAAATCTTGAATCTGAAACTTTTTTCTGGAGAACCAATGGGCCAAACACTTGCAGAAAAAATATTGAGCGAACATGCAGGCCGTAAGGTTAATGCGGGCGAACTTGAAATAATCGATGTCGATGTATGCCTTACTCAGGACGGTACAGGACCTCTTGCTGTACGTCAGCTCGAAAAATTGGGCATGGTGAAAGCGGCAAATCCCGAACGGACTGTACTGTTTATCGATCATTCGGCGCCTTCGGCACGCAAGGAGCTGTCAAACGACCACATGCTTTTAAGGGATTTCGCGAAAAAAACCGAGGCGCATCTCTCGGATATCGGCGATGGCGTCTGTCACCAGATAATCCACGCCGATCATATAAAACCGGGCGATGTTCTTGTCGGCGCCGATTCGCATACCTGTATGGGAGGCGCGATGGCGGCTTTCGGTACGGGCATGGGTTCGACCGATGTCGCGGTGGCGATAGCGCTTGGAAAAACATGGATGAAAATACCCGAAACCATCAGGGTGAACGTTACCGGCGAATTCCCGAAAGGCGTGTACGCAAAAGACCTGATGCTCTACCTCATCGGGCATATCG
>JABHYP010000068.1 GCA_018656855.1 Candidatus Latescibacterota bacterium
CTGCCCGACAAATATGGGTACAGGTCTCCGCACTTCGGTTTTAATACATCTTCCAGCGCTCGTTATAACCAAGGAAATACAACGGGTTATACGTAGCGCCGGTCAGCTTGGAATGGCGGTTCGTGGTTTTAGAGGGGAGGGTTCCGATGTTGTTGGTAACCTATTTCAAATTTCCAACCAGACCTCGCTTGGGAAAACGGAACATGAGATTGTTCAGGGTATTATTTCCGTAGTCAACCAGATAATCGATTATGAAAAGAAAGCGGCTAATACACTGTTAAAAGATGCGGAAAAACAGATTCTCGATAAAATATTTCGCAGCCTCGGTATTTTAAAAACCGCCCGGGTGCTGTCTACTCATGAATTTATGAATCTCAGTTCTGCGGTCAGACTGGGACTACATCTTGGAGTTCTTGATAAACCTGAAATCAAATATCTTAACGAACTCATGATCCTGACACAGCCGGGACATCTCCAGGAACGTATTGGTAAGCAAATAGAACCAGTGGAGCGTGATATTATAAGGGCTGATTTTGTAAGAGAACGATTTATTGACGTTGAACTTTAATTGTGTTATATTATATGTGTGTTAATAAAGGGGATTTTTATTTTCAGATTTCGGGAGATAGAAATTATGATGAATAATATGTTTACTAATAGAGTTAAAAAGGTTCTTCAGTATTCTCGTGAGGAATCTGCACGCCTCGGCCATGATTATATCGGAACAGAACATCTTCTTCTCGGCCTGGTGAAAGAAGGACAGGGTGTTGCTGTTGCCGTGCTTAACAATCTCGGTATCCAGCTCGATGCGCTCAAAAGGTCTATCGAAGATGCAATGCAGTCCTCTTCAGGCGGGTCGATGGTTCTTTCCGATGTGCCTTTTACCCCCATGGCAAAACAGGTTCTTGAGATAGCCGCCCAGGAAGCTCGTGAAATCAACAATAATTACATCGGAACGGAACATCTTCTCCTGGCGCTTACTAAGAACAAAAACGGAATAGCTGCTCAGATTCTCAGCGTTTACGGCACTGATTACAAGAGTGTGAAAGAAGAGGTATTGAGTATCCTTTCGGGAAATAAAAAAATGTCTGAATCCGGCAAAGAGAAAAGCAATTTGCCGTTTATCGAACACTACGGCCGGGATATGACAGAGCTTGCACGCCAGAATAAACTCGATCCTATTATCGGACGCGACAAGGAAATTGAACGTTTGAGCCAGATACTTTCGAGGCGCAAGAAAAACAATCCCGTTCTTATCGGTGAACCCGGTGTGGGCAAAACAGCTATCGCTGAGGGACTTGCACAGAGAATAGTAGAAGGAAACGTCCCCCAGAATCTTGTCGGAAAAAAGCTTATTTCTCTTGATATGGGAGGCATGGTCGCAGGAACAAAATACCGTGGACAGTTCGAGGAACGTGTAAAATCCATTCTTAACGAACTGGCGCAGTCTGATGATGTTATCATTTTTATTGATGAGCTTCATACAATAGTGGGTGCCGGTTCTGCAGAGGGAACGCTCGATGCCTCTAACATGTTCAAACCTGCCCTCTCAAACGGTGACCTGCAGTGTATAGGAGCTTCAACGCTTGATGAATACCGTAAGCATATAGAGAAGGATGGAGCGCTTGAGCGGCGTTTTCAGCAGGTTCTGGTCGATCCGCCTTCTGCGGAAGACACGATTAAAATTCTCAAAGGATTAAGAAGCCGATATGAGGAACATCATTCGGTACAGATCACTGATGATGCTATCGAGGCTTCTGTGAAACTTAGCGACCGCTATATTTCGAACCGTTTTCTTCCTGACAAGGCTCTTGACCTTATTGATGAAACGGCATCGAGGGTTCACCTCAAGAAAATTACGCTGCCTGACAATATAAAGGATCATGAAAAAATTATCCGGGAAACCGAGAGTAAAAAGAATGTTGCCATAGAGGAACAAGATTACGAGACAGCCGCAAAACTCCGAGACAAAGAACGTAATCTCAAGGAAGAATTCGAGAGAATGAAATCAGACTGGAGTGACAAGTGTAAAAATGAAGTGGTGACTGTAACTGAGGAAGATGTGTCGTATGTTACCAGCCTGATTACCAGTATACCGCTGTTCAAGCTTGAGCGCTCCGATTCCGAACGCCTGCTGCAGATGGAAAATGAAATCAAACAGAGAATTGTTGGTCAGGACGAGGCAATATCCGCAATTTCAAAATCAATAAGACGGGCGAGAGCGGGAGTTAAAGACCCCAACAGGCCTATTGGATCTTTTCTATTCCTGGGGCCGACAGGTGTCGGCAAAACAGAGCTTGCACGTGCTCTTACGGAATATCTTTTTGAGGATGAAGAGTCGCTTGTTAGAATTGACATGTCCGAATACATGGAAAAGTTTAATGTATCCAGGCTTGTCGGCGCTCCTCCGGGATATGTAGGTTATGAAGAAGGCGGACAGATTACTGAGAAAGTGAGGAGAAAACCGTATTCGGTTGTGCTTCTTGACGAGATAGAGAAAGCTCACCCCGATGTTTTCAATATACTCTTGCAGGTGCTTGATTCAGGGCATTTAACCGATGGTCTGGGACGCAAGGTGGACTTTAAAAATACTATCCTCATCATGACATCGAATCTTGGCGCACGCCAGATAGGACTCGGCAAAAACCTTGGATTCCATTCATCGGATTACCAGGAAGATCATAAGTCGATGGAAAAGAAAATTTTGAGCGAGCTGAAGAAGAAGTTTAATCCTGAATTCCTTAACCGTGTGGATGAAGTTGTCATTTTCCGAATTCTTGAAAGAAAAGCTATTTTAGAGATAATTGATATATTAATGAGAGATGTCAGTGAGCGCCTCACCGAGAAAGGTATAAGAATACAGTTGACTAAGGAAGCAATAGGATTTATTGCTGATGAGGGTTACAACCCGATGTATGGAGCGCGGCCACTTAAACGGGCGATACAGAAATACATTGAAAATCCCCTTTCGGAAGAGCTTCTTGATGGACGTTTTATCGAAGGCTCCACAATCCAGGTCGAACTGGAAGATAAAAAACTTATCTTTTCTGAACTGTCTCCGCAGTCGAAAGAGGCGAGTAAAAGTTAGAGGATATTTACTATCCCACTATTTTTATGGCTGTTTAAAGTAATTATTGTTGCAATGAAGAGCGCTTCATCCATTAATTAAGGGTAGAGCGCTTTTTTACTTTGTGGATTTATTTTTAGGATAATATCATTTTACGCTTGAATGGTTTTATTTCGCTTGATATTGGTGCCGCTGGCAACTGATGTAACAAGAGGTTGATATGAGAGGGCGTAAGTGGGTTCTGGTCGTTTTACTGCTTTCGGTTGTGGGCATAGGCGGTTTTGTCGCAGCCGATAAAATATTTCATATAAAGCAGAAGGCCGGGAACTATATCGTTGAAATAGTTTCTGCCCGCCTGGGTGTGGATTTTGAGGCGTCTTCCGTTTATGTTCTGCCTTGGTCGTTCGGGATACGGGATGCTCGACTGCGACTGAGAGATATTCCATTAAGCATAGAAATACGGCGTATAAGAATTGAGTACAGTATCATATCTTTTCTGAAAAATATGCTCATTCATCGTTCTTTGCCAGCCAATATAATTGAGTTAGGGACTAAAAATTTATTTTTTGATGAGCCGTGTTTAACGTGGTTTCTTTCTGATAAGGATAGCACGTCAGGACATTTTGATTTAAAAAATGTCCCTGAATTATCTCTCAGTGAACTTCCTTCCACCCGGCTTAATATTACAAATGGATCCCTGGTATTTACAAGGGGCGACTCTGCTTTAACGTTTGCTGAGAATATAACCGGATGGCTGGATGGTTCGCTGGCATCTGATATTAACCTGAATGTGGAGGGAAACGTTCTCTCGGAAGAAATCAACACCACCTGTAAAGGCGTTTTCGACAGGGAAAACAACACAGCTGATATTGACATAAATTTCAGCGCAATTGATTTAGCAGAGAAAGAACTTGACATTCTTACCGGCGATATCCGGTTGGAATCAGGAACTCTCGATTTTCAACTTCATCTTGGAAAAGGGAATTCTGATTTTGCAAGTGTAAGTGATACAACTGCTGGTAATATGGATGAGAGACTTGCCCTCACAGGCACATACTTCGTTAAAAATGGTTCATTTCTGCTTATAGATTCCGGTATCACTGTTAATGATGTTAACATTTCCGGACGTTTGGATGAAAGTGAGCTTTTTTTCGACTCAGTTACAGGAAAGGTATGGAATGTAAATCCTCAACTGTCAGGCCAACTGAAACTTAAACCTCAACCATCGCTTTATTTAGCCCTGAATGCAAATGATATTGATATTGCCGCGGTTTACAGAGAACTGTTCCCTGAAATAGAGACATATCCGGATGGTCTTGTTAATCTTTCTTCAATAATTGAAGGCTCCCTCGACGACCTTTCTGTTAAAATGACATGTTCTTCCGACAGTCTGAGCTTTCTCAATGACAGAATTTATGATTCTGAAGTAATAATGAACCTTGCCGGAGACGATGTGACCTTTGAGTCTTTTAGCGCATTATACCGCGGCTTCCGACTGAAGGGACATGGAAAAACCGGAAAATTTCTGCCTTTGTCGGACGTAATCTCATCAAAAAGTGATTTTACTTTTTCAGTGAATGCACGAAATGTTTCTGAACCTTCTAAAAATTTTGCACTTATTTTCGATGGAACTGCTCATCCGGAGAATAAAGAATATTCCGCCGATTTCGAATTGGAACTGCATAGCTCAAGCTTCGGGGCGATTAAAGACAAAAAACGTGAATTTACCGGTACATTCAAAGGGAATGTTATTCTCAGTGGAGATAATATCGAGTATGTATTTGGAAATTCGTTTTTGACTTTAAATGGTACCGTCAGTGACGTTTTTGACAGAGTTGAGATAGCATCTGAACTTTCCATAAAACAATTTCCTGTACTGAAATACATCGGAATGAGTGATGCCGGTTTCTTTGTCGATGGGAACAGCACTGTTAGAGGCAACAGAGATAAACTGTCCATAGCTGGAGACCTTAGCCTGAATGCCGGAAAGAATCTTAATTCACTTTTTACTGGTGAGGTTATTATAGAAAATATTTTCGATGATAACCGTATCATCACCAGCGATGCCGAACTTGTTGATCACCATCTGCGCTATTCGAATCCGATGAACTGGAAG